>DAOUKN010000156.1:0-24353 GCA_034421255.1 Chloroflexota bacterium
ACCCGCTTCGCCATGCGTGCGCCAGCGGCGCGCCCCGCGGCCGCCAAGGCTGATAGCAATGGACGCCCGATATCCGGGGAGCTCGGAATAATCCTCGACCTCGAGCATGAGGACGGGCAGCCGGCTGCCACTGCGGATCTCGAACTCCTCTTCGATCACGTCGCCGACGGTCGCCCACTGGGTGCGGAGATGACGCTGGACGGTGAGGCCGCGCGATGCGAGGCGCGTCCAGAGATACGACAGCAGCACAATGCTGAGCAACGCGTACATCAACCAATACGCGATGGGCGACGTGGTCACCAGTGCCACGACGACGAGCAGGCCAAGCAGCACGATGATGACCGGTCGTTGCAGGGTGACCGCAGGTTTAGGCTGGCTGGCCGCGACCGACACGGGGCCCTCCACCGGGCGTGGGATGCAAGCAACTTCCGCCCGGATTTGAGGCCGACTCTAGCATGCGGCTGAGCGACCGGCGCGAGGCCGAGCGGCGCCAACGCCTTGTGGCCGGAGCCGCGCGTTCGATGCGTCACCCCATGGCTCGCGAGGAATTCCCGGAAGCGCCGTGCGCCTGGGATAGACTCCAGCGGAGGGGTGCCCGAGTGGTTGAAGGGGACCGTCTCGAAAACGGTTTGGCGTGTTGAGCGTCACGTGGGTTCGAATCCCACCCTCTCCGCCGGCCTGCCAGGCGTGAAGCTTCCTTGAGCACTCCAACCCCGTCGATTGTGATTCGCGCCGGGCGCCTCGTGTGCCCGGCAACCGGGATCGACGGTCCGGGCGCCGTGACGGTCGCCGGCGATCGCATCGACGCCGTCCACCTCGATGGGACTGATGCGCCGCCGTCGGGCCGACGAGAGCTTGATTTCCCGGACGGCATCCTCCTGCCCGGGCTGATCGATCTCCACGCCCATCCGGGCTGGGGCGACTCCAAGCACGACGTGGATCCCGATCGCTGCCTGCTCGCCCGCGGCACCACGACCGCTCTATCGCAGGGCGATGCCGGCGCGGCCAACTGGCCGTGCTATCGCGACACCGTCATCGACATGGCGGGGCTGCGGATCAAGCTCGCCATGCACCTGGCGCTTCCCGGCGAGTCGGCGCCGCACCCGAGCCACTCCAAGCTCGACGATCTAGACGCGGACGCGTGCGCGCGCGCCGTCCGCGAGGGCGGCGACCATATCTGGGGCATCGCCGTCACGACGAACTTCCTGGGCACCGGAGACCTCGATCCGCGCGAGATTCTGGCGCGCGGCATTGCGGCGGCGGAGGCCGTGGGCTGCCCCATCATCTATGGCTCGCGTTACCACGACGATTGGCCTCTGGACGACCAGCTGAGGCGCTTGCGGCCCGGCGATATGGTGACCTATTGCTACCACGACGGACCGGACCGCATCGTGCGCGACGGTCGAGTCCTGGACAGCGTCCACGAGGCGCGCGCCCGCGGGGTGCTGTTCGACACCGGGCACGGGATGAACTCGTTTGTCTACGACATCGCCGAGGCCGCGATCGCCGATGGGTTTCCGCCCGACGCAATCTCAACGGACATTCAGCGGCGGCACGTCGGCGCGAGCCCGCCGCACGATCTCCCGCTGGTCATGTCCAAGCTGCGCGCGGCGGGCATGTCGGAAGCCGACATTTGGCCCCGCGTGACCGAGGAACCGGCACGGATTCTCGGCATGGCTGGCGAAATCGGAAGCCTGGCGCCGGGCGCCTGCGCGGACCTGGCGGTCCTCGATTGGGCGCCGTCACCCGAGCCCCTGGCGGATTGCAAGGGCGTCACGCGGTCCGGAGGCCGCTGGCACGCGCGGCTTGTCGTGCGGGGCGGCGCCGTCGTCGAAGCGACCGCTCCTTAGGGCCGCGGCTTCGCGCGCCACCCACGGCGCTGATAGCCTCGACTGAACGTGGTGCGTGAGGTCGGACGCGATGGCGCGAGTGCTCGTGGCGATGAGTGGGGGCGTGGACAGCTCCGTCGCCGCCGCGTTGCTCGCCCGCGAGGGCCACGAGGTGATCGGCGTCACGTTCAACCAGTGGCCGGCGAGCCAGACCCTTCGCAACGCCCGCAGCGGATGCTGCGCGCCGCGAACCATCGATGACGCGCGACACGTCTGCCAGATCCTCGGTGCGCCGCACTATGTGTTGAACTTTCGCGCCGAGTTCGAAGCGGCCGTCATCGAGCCCTGGTCCCGCGGCTACCTCCGGGGCGAGACGCCGAATCCCTGCGTGACGTGCAACGACCGCGTGCGCTTCCCGGAGCTGATTCGCAAGGCGGATGAGCTGGGCGCCGAGTTCGTCGCGACAGGCCACTACGCGCGCGTCGCGAACGGGGCATCGTGGCGTCTGCTCCGCGCCCGCGATTCGGGCAAGGACCAGTCGTACGTGCTGCATATGCTGCAGCAGGATCAGCTGCGGCGGGTCCGTCTGCCGCTGGGCGACCAGCTGAAGTCCGACGTTCGCCGGATGGCCGCCGAGTTTCAATTGCCGGTGGCGGCCAAGCCCGACAGCCAGGAGATTTGCTTCGTTCCCGACGGCGACTACGCGGCCGTCGTGCGGTGCCGGGGAACCAGCGGCGAAGGTCCGATCGTTGAACCCGATGGACGGGTGGTCGGGCGTCACGACGGCATCGAGACCGCGACCATCGGGCAGCGCCGGGGACTCGACCTTGGCGGCGGCAGCGGACGCCGCTACGTGACGTCGATCGACGCCGAGCGGAATACGCTGGTGGTTGGTGCGCGTGAGACGGCGTTGGTGAAGTCGATATCCGTCCGCGACGTGCGATGGATCAACGGACCCGCGGCGAGTTCGCCGGCACACGCCGAGGTGCAGATTCGCTCCCACTCCCCGGCCGCGCGCGCCCGGCTCGAGCCGCAATCCGGCTCGACGCTGTCGATCATCTTCGACGAACCGGCCTGGGCGCCGGCCCCCGGCCAGGCCGCGGTGTTCTATCGGGGCGACGAGGTGCTGGGCGGCGGCGTGATCGACAGACCGGAGGTGAGGTGATGCCGGATGTCTACTGCCCGATATGCTTCGAGCTTGTCGAAGACAAGCGCGTCTTCTGCGAGACGTGCGGCCAGTTCATCCACGAAAACGCGCCGGCCGATTCGCGCGAATGGGACTCGCGCCCCCCGGATCTGACCCCGGCGGCGCCGGCCGCAACCGAAGCGCCCGTGGTGATCAACCTGCCGGACGAGCACATGCCCGACGCCTCGCCCGACGAGGCCCCTAGCGACGAAAGCGATAGCGCACCAGCGCCCTGACCGCGGCGGGGCCGTCGACCCACCAGCGAAGCTTCTTGGCGGATCGCGCCTCGTACGAGGTCGGCAGTTGCGCGATGCGCTCGCCGCGTCGGAGGAACCGCGCCGTGAGCTCGACCTCGAGGTCGAATGAATTCGCGGTCAGCACGACATCCTCCAGCACCTCGCGGCGCCACATCTTGTGGCAGGTTTCCATGTCGCGCACCGAGGCGCCGTAGAGCAGGTTCGTGAGCAGCGTGAGAAAGCGATTGCCGAGCCGGTAGAGCGGCGACTGCGATCCCAACGGTCGGTATCCGTAGACGACCCTGGCTTCGCCGCGCAGGATCGGCTGAATCATGGCCAGGAAGTCCTGCGGGTTGTACTCGAGATCGCCGTCGTGAATGACCACCACGTCCCCGCGGGCCTCGCGCAGACCCGAGCGAACGGCCGCGCCCTTGCCCCGGTTCCTCGCGTGATTGATGACGCGGATTCCGGGGATGGCGGCTGACTCGATCTCAACGGTTGTCGTATCCGTGGAGCAATCGTTGACCACGATGATGTCGAGATCGAGGTCCACGGCGGCAACTCGGCGCAGCGCTTCGGCGATCGTGGGCGCCTCGTTATACGCCGGCACGATCACGCTGAGTGTCACCGCAGGCGCCACCGCAGCCGAGCGATATCCAGGAACGAGTTCAGCACGACCAGCGGGCTGTTGCCGGACTGCTCGCCGGCGGTGCGCGGATAGTGGGTGACGCCGACTTCCGTGTACGTGTGGCCCGCATGCGTGGCTCGAGCCACGAGCTCGGCGGAGATCACCGCGCCGCGCCCGGCGATGAACTCAATGTCCTGCACCACTTCGCGGCGAAACAGCTTGAAGCCACAGTCGATGTCGCGCACGTTGAAACCCATCACCAGCCGCACCACCAGTCCCCAGAGGCGTGCATTGAGCGACCGGTGCGCCGGATCGGCCCGCTGGATGCGATAGCCCAGCACGAAGCCGTGCGTTCCGAGCGCGTTCACCAACCCCGGCAGGTCCGCAAGCGAAAACTGGCCGTCGCCGTCGACGTAGCAGATCAGCGGGGCTCGCGCGGCGGCAAAGCCCGAGCGCAGCGCATGCCCATAGCCCAGGTTGGTTGGGTGCTGCACCACGCGCACGCGGTCGTCACCCGCGGCCGCCTCGCGGGCTCGCTCGGCCGTGCCGTCGCTCGAGCCGTCGTCGACGATGAGGATCTCGTAGTCATCGCCAAGTGCGCCGACGTGCTGCCGGGCGTCGGCAATGACCGCCGCGACATTCTCCGCCTCGTTGTGACACGGAAAAACCACCGAGATTTGCGGCATGGGTTGCCCGGCTGTTGAGGAGGCGGTCGACATTTGCGTTGGCACGTGAGCGTCGGCGCGCGGCACTTGCAGATCGACGCCCGCCGTCTACCGCCACGCTCCAGGGCGCCGAAACCTACCACACCCCTGCGCCCGACCCGTTCGCTAGGATTGCCGCAGTGCCGACGACCGGGACTCCTCACATGCGGCTGGCCGTTACCACCTATTCCGCGCCCGCATGGACTATTGACGAGCATGCGCGGGTCGCCCGCGAGATTGGCTGTGACGGCCTCGAAATCCGGATGCTTGCGGGGCAGCCGCTTACGCCCGATCTCCCGGCCGCTGAGCGTCGACGCATCGCCGACGTTGTTGCGGACGCGGGTCTCGAGATCTGCGTGGTCGGCAGCGACTGCCGCCTGGCGCAACCGGCGGAGCCGCGCGCGTCCGAGGTCGATCGGGCGGCGGGATTCATCGAGCTGGCCCGCGAGTGGGGGGCGCCGGTGGTCCGGGTGTTCGGCGGCGCGCAGAGCGCCGACGCGCCGCAGGCGGCGGCGGACGCGTGGGTTGCGGAGGGTCTGCGCGCGGCCGCCGAGCACGCCGCGCCTCACGGGATTCACGTGGCGCTGGAAACCCACGACGTGTTCAACTCCGCGGTGCGAGTCGGCGGCATCGTGCGCGCCGCGGCGCATCCCAACGCCGCCGTGGTGTGGGATCTGGGGCACCCTCACCGCGCGGGTGAGAGCGTCGCCCAGGCCTGGGCGGCCATCGGCCCGTTCGTGGTTCACGTCCACGTCAAGGACATCGTCCGGACCGACGACGAGCGCGAGTGGGAAAGCGTTGTGGCCGGCCGCGGTGAAGTTCCGATCGCCGAGATGCTGGGCGTCCTCCGCCGCGCCGGCTACGGCGGCTATCTATCGACCGAATGGGAGCCGCGCGACGCCCGAGCGGGCGGTGGGCGCAAGGCGGCGCTGGCGCAGCACGCCGCCCATCTACGGGGGATCCTGGAAACCGCCTAACGCGCGAGGTCGCGCAGGGTGCGTCGCAGCGGTCGTTCATCGCGCGGCAGCACCGTGCGCACGTCGAGCCACACGTCGTCGTCGCGCACTCGGGCAATCACCGGCGGGTCCGCGCGGCGTAGACGCGCGGCCAGCGCCTGTCCGCCGCCCGCGAGTCGAACGGCGAAGCTGGGAAGCACCTGGCCCGGAAGCGAGCCGCCGCCGACCGCCGAGTCCGACGCCGCGACGCTGGCGCGGGCGACGCCGCGCGCCAGCCGGCGCGCACGGGCGCGAAGATCGGCGGACTGAGCGGAGATCATCTGCCAGACCGGAATGGCGGTCTCGGCTTCGCCCAGCAGGTAGTGGGCGAGCGTGGCCTGGAGCGCCGCCAGCGTCAGGGCGTCGCAGCGCAACGCGCGGGCCAGCGGGCGACGGGCGATCCGCTCCACGTGGGCGGCATTCCCGGCCGCGATGCCGGCTTGCGGACCTCCCAGCAGCTTGTCGCCCGAAAAGGTCACCACGTCGCAGCCCGCGGCGAGCGCATCCTGCACGCGCGGTTCGTTGACCAGGCCATACGGCGTCGGATCCAGCAAGGTGCCCGAGCCAAGATCGCCAATGAGTGGCACGGCATGCTCGTGCGCGAGATGCGCCAGCGCCGCAAGCTCGGGCGACTCGGTGAAGCCGATCTGCGCAAAGTTGCTGCGGTGCACGTGGAGGATCGCCGTCGTGCGATCGCTCAGCGCCTCCGCGTAGTCTTCGATCCGGGTGCGATTGGTCGTGCCCACGTCGCGCAGCACCGCGCCGCTGGCGGCGAGAATGTCCGGTACGCGAAATCCGCCGCCGATCTCGATTGCCTCGCCGCGGCTCACCAGCACCTCGCCGCCCGCCGCCAGCGCTTCCAGCGCCAGGAACGTGGCCCCGGCGTTGTTGTTGAGCGCGAGAGCGGCCGGCGCACCGGTGATTTCGCGCAGGCTCGCGGTCACCGCCGCGCCGCGCCCGCCCCGCCGACCGGTGTCGAGATCCATCTCCAGCGCGGCGTATCCCGCCGCCGCCCCTTCAACCGCCGCGAGCGCCCGGTCGCTCAGCGGTGCGCGTCCCAGATTCGTGTGAACGATCACGCCGGTGGCATTGATCACGCGTCGCGGAGCATCGCGCACCAGCAATGCCGCCCGCAGGGCGGCGGCCTCGGCGAGAGATTCCAAGCTTGGGGCCGCGCTGCCATGCGCTATGGCCTCGCGGGCGGTTGCGATCTCCGCGCGTGCGGCAGAAACGAGGAGGGCCGGCGGCATCTCGCCGTGCACGGCTGCCGTCTGCGCAATTCGATCCACCGACGGCAGGTCCCGCAGGGACGCGCCGCCGTCGCTAGGCGCCATACTTCGCGAGGCGCCGCCCATGCGCCAGCATGAGCGGCAGGATCGATCCGGCTGGAATGTGGCCGAGGCCGCCGTGAAAGCACGCGGGCTCGCTGAACTTCTCGACGCTGTCCGGTCGATTCAGCTCCCCCAACAGGACCACCGGTACCGGATGCCAGGAGTGCGCCCGCAGCTTGGCGGGCGTCGAGTGGTCGCCCGTGACGACCAGGACATCAGGCTTGAGGGCGCGAACCCGCGGCAGCCATTGGTCGACCGCCTCGATGGCGCGGGCCTTGCCGTCAAAGTCCCCATCTTCGCCAAGCGTGTCCGTGTCCTTGATGTGCACGAAAAACAGGTCGAAGTCGTCCCAGGCCTCCTCAAGCGCCGCAATCTGGTTCCCGGGCTCTTCGGTGACGGGCAGCACCGTCATCCCCACGGCGCGCGCAACGCCGCGGTACATGGGATACACGGCCAGACACGCCGCTCGCAGTTGGAAACGCGACTCCAACGACGGCAGTGATCGATGCTGACCGTATCCCCGCATGAGCACGAAATTTGCCGGCTGCTGGTCGCCGATGCTCTGCCGGACCCGGTCGGTAAACCCGGCGAGGATTCGACTGGTGTGCGCGGCTGCGGGATGCAGTGCGTCGGGCGACAGCGGCGGCACGCCGGTCGCCTGCGGGTCGGTCTCGCGGACGCGCGGGTCGAGTCCCTCGCCTCGAAGCACGAGCACCGCACGGTGTCGCCGCTCAGCGGCGAGCTCCAGGCCGACGTCCGGCGCGTGGATGCCGTTGAGCTTCGCGATGAGCTCCTGGTTCAGCTCCGTGGAGATGCGACCGGCTCGCCGGTCGGCCACATTGCCGTCGGCATCGAGGGTGCAGAAGTTCAACCGCACCGCCAGATCGTGGTCGCCCAATTCGATCCCGAGCCCACTTGCCGACAGCGGTCCGCGGCCGATGCTATCGGCGACCGGGTCATAGCCGAACAGCGCCAGGTGGGCGGGACCGCTGCCCGGTGTGATCCCGCGATCCATCGGATGGTGAACGCCGGTGACGCCTTCGCGCGCAATCTGGTCGAGGTTCGGGGTGTTCGCCGCTTCGAGCTCGGTCGGTCCTCCCGGAACAAGCGGCAGTCCACCAAGGCCGTCAAGGACGATCAGCACTAACTTGGTCGCCGCTGGCTGTGCCAACGAAGACAGTAAGTTGCCCGTGACTGCTCCGCCGGTGGGCTTCCCGTCGCAGAGCTTATCATCGGGCGCGCGCGGCTTGCTGGAAGCTGTGGACAACTTGCGAGGGGCGCCGGTGACTTCAGACGCTCCCGGGCGTGCCCCGGGCATTGCGGACAGCGTGGCCGACCTGGTTGGCAACACGCCCCTGGTGCGGCTGGGCCGCGTGGCCGAGGGGCTCCCGGCGCAGATCGCCGCAAAATGCGAGTTTCTCAATCCGGGCGGCAGCGTGAAGGACCGCATCGGACTGGCGATGATCGACGACGCGGAGCGCGAGGGACGCATCGCCCCCGACCGCACGGTGATCGTGGAGCCAACGAGTGGTAACACCGGCATCGCCCTGGCGATGGTGGGCGCCGCCCGCGGCTATCGCGTCATCATCACCCTGCCCGAAACCATGACCATCGAGCGCCGCAATCTGCTGCGCGCCTTCGGCGCGGAGGTGATCCTGACGCCGGGCGCGCAGGGCATGGTCGGCGCCATCGACCGCGCGCAGCAGATCGTCGACGGCACCCCGGACGCCTGGATGCCGCAGCAATTCCGCAACGCCAGCAATCCAGAGGCCCACGCGCGCACCACGGCCGAGGAGGTCTGGCGCGATACCGACGGCGAGGTGGACATCTTTGTCGCCGCGGTCGGCACCGGAGGGACCATCACGGGCACGGCGCGCGCGCTCAAAGAACGCAAGCCGTCGCTGCAATTCGTGGGCGCCGAGCCCGTGGGCAATCCGGTCATCACCAGCGGTCGCGCGGGGCCGCATCGCATCGAGGGCATTGGCGCCAACTTCGTGCCTCAGGTCTTCGAGCGCGACCTCGTGGACGAAATCCTGCTCGTCGATGACGCGGTGGCGGAGGACACCGCCCGCCGGCTGGCGTCGGACGAGGGCCTGCTGGTGGGCGCGTCGGCCGGAGCCAACGTGTGGGTCGCCCTGCAGGTCGCCGCGCGGCCCGAAAACGAGGGCAAGCTCATCGTCACGGTGCTGTGCGACGGTGGGGATCGCTACCTGACCCACCCGCTGTTCGCCGGACTGGACGTTTAGGAAAGCTCTGATCAGGTCGGTGGGCCGCGCCCCCATCCGTTCGTCCTGAGCTTGTCGAAGGAGTTGCCGAACGGATGGGGGCGCATGTCGGCAAAGGTCTGCTACGTGTTCAGAAGTTCCTTCGATCCCACCCCTCGTTGGTAGCATGCCGGCAAGGAGAGGTCGCCTAGAGGCTTAGGGCGCACGCCTGGAAAGCGTGTAGGGGACTCCCCTCGTGGGTTCGAATCCCACCCTCTCCGCCCACCTCGCGGCAGCCGGGCGCATCACTGTGCGACGCGCCGCCGTCCGTTTCGGATTCGCCGGACGTTGGTTTGACTTTCCCTGGACACACCTTGTTCTCCGGTTGAGGCATAGGGCCAGGGAGAGGACCTAGCCCCATGCCTCAGCGGGAGATAGCCGGGGAAGCGGCTGCGCCCCGCGTCACCCACGCGCCGTGTGCACGAGAACCCGTGCTGTCACCGCCGCGAGCATTTGCCTGTATCTCGCCGGTACTCGAGCGTGCCCGCCACGCCACTTCCTTCGTGGCCTCGGGACCGAGGAAGATCGTGGAAAACATGTCTTCGTATGCACTTGCATCATATCTTAGGTCATACTAACATCCCGCAATAGGGCCGCCTACTACATTCGGCCCTCAGCCTCAGGAGCCGACCCCATGTCCCTGACCCGACGTGCCCTGCTGCGCGGCGGCGCCGCCGCTGCGGCCGCCGTGCCCGTGCTCGCCGCCTGCGGCGAATCCGAGGTCGTGACCAAGGAAGTCATCAAGGAAGTCCCGGTCGAGAAGATCGTGACGCAGGAGGTCATCAAGGAAGTCGAGGTCGAGCGAGTGGTCACGGTCACCGTGACCCAGCCCCCGAGCGAGTCCCAGCCGCTGGTGATCTACTCAGGGCGCAGCGAGTCCCTGGTCGACCCGATCATTCAGCAGTTCGGCGCCGTGTCCGGCTTGGACGTGCAGGTGAAGTACGCCGGCACGCCGGCGCTCGCCGCCACGCTGCTCGAGGAAGGCGACGCCTCGCCGGCCGACGTGTTCTTCGCTCAGGACCCCGGCGGCCTGGGTGCCGTCGAATCGCTGCTGTCGCCGCTGCCTCAGGAGCTCCTCGATCGCGTGCCGGCCTGGGCGCGCTCGCCGGAGGGCTTGTGGACCGGCATTTCGGGCCGCGCGCGCGTGGTCGTGTACAACACCGACCGCCTCAGCCCGGCGGACTTGCCGGACGATCTGTGGGGCTTCACCGACCCGAGCTGGCGCGGACGCCTCGGCTGGCCGCCGACCAACGCCTCGTTTCAGACCATGGTCACCGGCATGCGGACCGTGTGGGGCGACGACCGCGCGCGCGAGTGGCTGGACGCGATGCACGCCAACGAGATTGGGATTTACCCGAAGAACACGCCGATCGTCGCCGCCACCGGCGCGGGCGAGCTCGACGGCGGTTTCGTGAACCACTACTACCTGCACCGCTTCCTGGCGGCGGAGGGTGAGACGTTTGCCGCGCGGAACTACCATCTGCCGGGCGGTGGCCCGGGGTCGCTGGTGATGGTCGCGGGCGCCGGCATCCTCGGCACCGCATCCAACCGACCGGCGGCCGAGCAATTCGTCGACTTTCTGCTCTCCACCGTCGGTCAGCAATACTTCGCGAGCACCACGTTCGAGTACCCGTTGACCGAGGGCGTAAAAGCGTCGCGCATCCTGACGCCGCTGGCCGACATCAATAAGCCGGCGATCGCGCTCGCGGATCTGGCCGACCTCGAAGGGACGCAGGCCATGCTGCGGGAGGCTGGAATACTGCCCTAGGCATGGTGTCAATCGCGCGCGTGATTCGCGTCGCCGCGCCCGGCGGTCCCATTGGGCGGATGGGCCGCTGGACGCGCGCGCCCGCTGTGCTGTGGGTCCCGGCGCTGGCCGTCGGCTTGCTGTTGGCGCTGCCGCTGGTTTACTTGGTCATTCGCACCGTGGGCGCCGGCGACGACGCGTGGGCGCTGCTGTTTCGGTGGCGCACGGTCATGATTCTGCTGCGCACCGTCGCGCTGGTGGTCACGGTGACGGCGGCGTCGGTCCTCATCGCGGTGCCGGTCGCCTGGCTCACCGTTCGCAGCAACCTGCCCTGGTCACGCTTCTGGAGCGTCGTCGCGGCCTTGCCCCTGGTGATTCCAAGCTTCGTCGCCGGGCTGGTGGTCCAGGTGGCGCTCGGCCCGCGCGGGATGCTGCAACAGGCGCTCGAGCCGATCTTCGGTGTGACCGAGCTCCCGCCGATCTACGGGTTTCCCGGCGCCGCGCTCACGCTGACGCTGCTCAGCTATCCGTACGTCTTGCTGCCCGTGCAATCGAGCCTGCGTCGGCAAGATCCGTCGTTCGAAGACGCCAGCCGATCCCTCGGGCATGGCCGCCGCGCGACCTTCCGTCGGGTCACGTTGCCCTTGCTGGGTCCGGCGGTGGGCGCCGGGTCGCTGCTGGTCGCGCTCTACACGCTCACCGACTTTGGCGCCGTCTCCCTGCTGCGATACGAGACCTTTACCTGGGCGATCTTCGTGCAGTTCGAGTCGGCCTTCAATCGCGGGCTGGCCGCCGCCCTTTCGCTGGTGCTTGTGGGGTTTGCCGCGGTGATTCTTGCCGCCGAGGCGCTGGCTCGTGGCCGCGCCCGCTTCCACGGCGTGGGTCCGGGGGCGACGGGGGATCCCGCGCGCGTTCCCCTCGGCCGTTGGATGATCCCGGCCTTTGGCTTCATGACCGCGCTTGCGACGCTTGCCCTGGTCGGGCCCATCGGCGTGCTGACGTACTGGGTCGGCCGAGGCGTGGCGGCCGGCGAAACGCTGGTTGGCGTCGGTGACCTCGTCCTAAACTCGCTGCTCGTGGCGGCGCTGGCCGCGCTGGCCGCGGCGGCGGCGTCGCTGCCGGTCGCCGCGCTCGTCGTCCGCTATCCAAGCCGATTTGCCTGGGCGATCGAACGGGCCACCTATACCGGCTTTGCCTTGCCGGGCATCGTGGTCGCCATTGCGTTGGTCTTCTTCGCCGTCAACATCGCGCGACCGCTCTACCAGACGCTCCCGTTGCTCATATTGGCCTACGTCGTGCTGTTCTTTCCCGCCATGCTCGCGGCTGTGCGTACGGCGCTGGCGCAGGTGCGTCCCAGTCTGGAGGACGCCGCCCGCACGCTTGGTCGGTCGCCCATCGCCACCCTGCTCCAGGTCACGCTGCCGCTAATCTGGCCGGGCATCGCCGCGGGCATCGGCCTGGTGTTCCTGCTGACGATGAAAGAGCTCCCCGCGACGCTCATTCTTGGACCCATCGGGTTCAGGACGCTGGCCACCGCCACCTGGTCGGCGGCATCGGAGGCCTTCTTCGCGCGCGCGGCCATGTCGGCGCTCGTCATTGTCCTTGTCTCCGGCGTGCCGTTGCTGCTGCTGCGGCTGCACATGGGACGGGTGCCGGGCCAGGACCCACCGCCGGCCCGGCAATAGCCCCGACCGTTGTTCCGGGGTGGGGCCGGCCGTACCATGCGGCCATGCTTGCGCTCTTAGGCGGAAACCCGGTTCGGTCGGACCCGTATCCGGCATGGCCGGTCTTTGACGAGACCGAGGTCAACGCCGTGGCCGACGTCGTCCGCACCGGCGAGTGGGGGCGCCTCGGCAGCCACCGCGTGATCGCCTTCGAGCGCGCGTTCGCCGCGTTCCAGGGCGCGGCGTACGGCCTGGCGGTCAACAGCGGCACCAGCGCCCTCGAAATGGGGCTCGAAGCGCTGCGGCTGCCGCGAGGCTCCGAGGTCATCCTGGCCCCGTTCACCTTCATGGCCAGCGCCACGGCCATCCTCAACGCCGGCCTGGTTCCGGTCTTCGCCGATATCGACCCGCAGACCTACAACCTGGACCCCGCCTGCATCGCGTCGGCCATCACCCCGCGCACGTCCGCCATCATGGCGGTGCACTTCGGCGGGTTGGCCTGCGACATGCAGGCCATTCTCGACATCGCGGCGGCGCGTGGATTGCGCGTCATCGAGGACGCGGCGCACTCACACGCCGGCACGTGGTGCGATCGGGGCCTGGGAACCATCGGCGACGTGGGGTGCTTCAGCTTTCAGGCCAGCAAGAATCTCAACTCGGGCGAGGGCGGCGCGGTGCTCACCAATGACATCGACATCTTCTCGCGCGCCATCGCCCAGCATGACCTCTGGGGCGGCGGCGTCGTCCAGCGGGGCGGACAGCTCGGGCGCGGCAGCCTGGCCACCGGGGAAGGCTGGGACTTCACCGTATCGGCGGGCGACCGGCGGATCACGCCGTTTCAAGCCGCCTTGCTCCAGGCGCAGCTTGGACGGCTGGACGATCAGGCGGAGCGGCGCGCAGCCAACGGCGGCTACCTTAACGACCTGCTTGATGACCTTGACGGCATCGGGGTGCGCCGTATGGACGCGTTCGCCACCCGACCGGCGCATCACGTGTATGTCTTCCGCTACCTCCCCGACGCCTTCAACGGCCTGAGCCGCGAGCGTTTCATCGAGGCCATGAACGCCGAGGGCATTCCGGTCAGCCAGGGCTACCGGCAGCCGCTGCATCGCACGGCGCTCTTCGCCGACGTCGACGGCGCCCTGGCGCGGGCCTGGCCGCGTGGCGGCGGCACGCCCGACATCGACTACACCGAGGTCTCATGCCCACACGCCGAGCGTCTCTGCGCCGACGAAACGCTGTTCCTGGCGCAGAGCGTGTTGCTCGATGACCAGGCCGGCATGGTGCAGATCGCCGACGCGATCGAGAAGGTCCGCGAGCACGCGGAGGCGCTCATTGCGGCTGACGGCGCCGCTACGCCACGAAGCGATCCGCCCAGCGCATAAGGTCGTTGGCCACGTCCTCCCAGGCAGGTTCGAGCTGGGGCATGTGGGCGCGTCCGGGATAGATCATTGGCAAGACGCGGTAGCGCGCGCCCAGCCGCCGGGCCACCCAGGGGATCACGCCCAGGTCCTCGGAGCCCGACGCGACGAGGACCGGGCAACGGATGGCCGACCGCGGCACGTGCGGCGGCCAGAAGGCGACCTGGCGCAGGAACCGCCGCGGCTCGGGAACCAGATGCTCGCTCAGCGCCGCGGCCTCGTCGGCCGGGAGGCGGTTGAAGAACATGCGGCGCATGTAGGCGGGCTCGGGCCGGTAGGGCTCGCTGCGCAGCGGATGTCCGGCGAACTTGAGCAGCGCTCGCAGCGTTGCCCAACCCCGATGCAGCGTGAGGATGCCCAAAGGCCCAGCGCTTGACATAAGAATGAGCCCCGGCGCTTCCCACCCGGCGGCGGCTACTTGCGCGACGAGACCGCCGACGCTGTGCCCTACGAGAATCGGCCCGCCGATCTCGCGCGCCGCCTCGATCACGTCAGCGGCCAGCTCCCGGACGCCGACGCCGTGAAGCGATCGGTGATCGGCGCCCGGATGGTGATGCCGCAGCCATACGGCATAGGTGGCGTAACCATGCGCCGCCAGATAGGGGCCCATGCGCCGCCACATGTGCGCCCCGCCCCAGAGGCCGTGGATCAGCAGGAACCGCGAGGGCGCCTGGAGGTCCGTCGGCAGCCAGCGCAACGCCCGCAGCGGTCCAACGCGGACCACTTCCTCGCCGGCCGTCGGCTGAAAGAGGTCCGACCCGCCGGTCGTCAACCGATAGCGCCGGCCGGAGCGTGCAGGGCGGCGGACTCTGCCGCGTCGCGCAAGATCTGGCCGGCCTCCTCGATGGCCGAAGCGTCGACCTGGTGGTGCGTGACAAACCGCAGCCGATGCCCCGGTCGTATGTCGGCGACGCCGACGCCTTGCGCCCGCGCCGCGTCCACAAAGCGCGGCTGATCGAGCACTTCAGGATCCACCCGCACGAACACCATGTTGGTCGCGGCCGGATAGATCAGATCCTGTCCGGGGATATCCGCCAGCAATTCGCCCAATCGCTGGGCGTTGGCGTGGTCCGCGGCCAGCCGCGCGGGACCGTCGCGCAGGGCGATCAGTCCGGCCGCGGCCATGACGCCGGCCTGCCGCATGGCGCCGCCCAACATCTTCTTGTAGCGCGCCACGCGCTCGATCGTCTCGCCGGAACCCACCACCATCGAGCCGAACGGCGCTCCCAGGCCCTTGGACAGACAGAACTGCACCGTGTCCGCTCCGGCGGTCAGCTCCTCAACCGAGACGCCCTGGTCGACGGCGGCGTTGAAGATGCGCGCGCCGTCCAGGTGGACGCGCATGCCCCGTTCGGCGGCGAGCTCGACGATGCCCTGCATGACGTCAGGGCCCCAGGACACGCCGCCGCGCACGTTGTGGGTGTTCTCGGTCCAGATCAGCGCTGGCCTGGCGGGCGGGATGGTCGCCGAATCCAGCCGCTCGCGCACCATGTCCGCGTCGAGCACGCCGTCGGTCTCGACCGTCAGCAGCGTGCAACCCGCGACCACCGCGTAGTTGCCGTTCTCGCCCACCATGTGCGACAGCCCGTCCACGATCACGGTGTCCCCGCGCCCGGTCAGCGCGAGCATGCTGGTCAGGTTGCCCATCGTGCCGCTCGGCACGAACACCGCCGCCTCGCGGCCGAACATGTCGGCGGACGTGCGCTCCAATTCCAGCACGGTTGGGTCTTCGCCCCACTGCTCATCCGCCACCTCGGCCATGGCCATGGCCTCGCGCATGTCGGGTGTGGGAACGGTCTGCGTGTCGCTGCGGAGCTCGATGCGATAGGGGGCCACGGGCAGGACTCCTTCCGGCGGACCTGCGATTGTAGGCGGTTCCGCACCGAGGCCTCGTCGATTCATCCCCTCGCTTCGGTCGCCGCATAGCTGAGCGTGTCATGCCATGCGACACAAGTCAGGCCCAGCCAATCAGAACTCGGCCGCAGCCTACTCCCTAGAACGTGGCGGACGCGCAGCTGTCTCCCGGCGCTCGCCACCGGTGATTGAGATCAGGATCCAGGGAATCAGCCACAGGCCCACTGTGAACACGGTCACTAGGAAGTGGAGCAGGTGGTTGACCCGATGGTTCTTGACGACGACTACATGATCGCCGGTCTCGGATTCGACCCGCCATCCCCGCCGAACAAGACCCGGAATGTCGCCAGCATCGAGCATGGCTTGCAGACGCCGGTTGTTGAAGTAGACCAGCACTGCTGCAAGAACAACAATGACCACGATCACCACAATCACGGTCCCTGAATCCATCGGCACCCTCCCCCTTTAGATGCTGGACGTTGCGAGCGTCTGAAACTGATCTCGGTGCATTTCCAAGAGACAGGCCGATAACGTTCTGGAGGCAGGACTGTCGCACGGACTCCTTGGCCTCCTAGCGGATGAGGGGTAGCCATTCCCACCATCGAACGGCGCAGGCCAGGATAGTCTCGGTCGATGTGCTGTAGACGGAATTGCGTTCACAGCGCAACTCGGTGCGCTCGACTGATGTTGTGACCGACATGTTGGCGTGGGTGACATCGGCGTGCGGCGCGTGTTCGACGGAGCAAAAATAAGTCCCGAAGTATGACGACCATTCGCCGCCAAAGACTTTGTCGGAGTTGCAGAGTTCTCCTAGGTTTCTCTGTCCGGCAAAAAGCTCAACTCGGAGATCTTCGAAGGCCACAGCGACCGATGTCGAGGAGATCAGCACCTGCAACTCGGGCTCGCCATCGCTCCCGCTGACCACCGAGACCCAGGCATTCGCGTGTGTGGTGGTGGCCAAGTCATTGGCCGGTGTGGAGGGTGTGCCGGGCGACGGCGTTGCGGTGGTCAGGGCCTCGATCTCTCCCTGCATGCGGGACAACTCGGTCTTCACCGCCTCGGAGTTCTCGGCCAGGAAGTCTTCGACCGTCGATAGCCGTTCCGCGACGGTGCCACGTTCCGGCGCGAAGATTTCGAGGTCGCCGATACCTGTGGTGGCGGCAAGACCACCAACGATGGCACCGATCAGCACCATCGCCACACCTGAGCCGATCAACGCACGTCGCAATCTCAGGCTCCCCAGAACGCTTGCTGGTGCCATCAGATCCCTCCCCGAGGGCGGAGCCGCCGCCCGATCGTTCCCAGCCACGCTGGCAGGCTGTGTCTGGTGTTGCCGCGCCGGGCGCAGTCAGTCTTTCGTGGCGCGCAGTGTAAGCGTTTCTAAACCGCACAACTCAATCATCGATTGCCGCCCGAACGGCACGAGGTCAATAGCTACACGCCGGTGACCCTATAGCCCGACCGCGCCATTCAAAAGGCTTGGGGCGAACGGCCCGCCATGCCACGACAAGCCCAGCGTCTGCTCAGCGTTCACCGAATGGCGAACGGCGCGGGCCTCATGTAGCCTCGCCCGCTCTGTGGCGGTGGAGGTCGGGTTGGCGCCCAAGGCGCGGTCGAGGCAAGCGGCGGCGTCGGGGAGGTGGTATATCGCGATGCTGGTAGCGGCGAACATGGCTTGGTCCCGCCAGCGGTCCCCGACGGTGGGGCCGGTCAGGCGGCGCGCCCTTCGCCACGGTCGCGCCCGTTAGCGTAGGCCAAGCCCTCAATCACGCCTTCCACTCGAGCCAGACGCCGGTCCAAGTCCGCCACGCGGTCCTCGACGCGCTCGATACGCCGCCCAAGGTCACGCCAGAGCGCCAGCGTCAGGCCGCCCAAGCCGACGGCCAGCGCCGCGCCCACGCTCAGAATCCCGATCAACTCCGGCGTCACGTGGCGCGCGGCTTTCGGCGCAGGACGCGCTCACGCGCCATGCCAGGCGGAAACGGCGGCCGGCCGCCCTTGGTGGCAGGTCCCATGCGGTGAGTTTAGCGCGTTATCGCCACATCGGCGGCGATTCTCGAGGCCCAAAACATCCTGGCTTCCAGTCCCCGCCATGCCGGCCAGCCGTGCCCTCACGCCGTGGATGTCCGACGCGACACGTGTGCCGGGCTGCCGTGTTCGGCGCGCCAGCGTGAATCCGCGCTCATGACTGCATTCTGCCAGCCCCGTGCATTGACCCTCCGTAGCGCTGCGCCTACTATCGACGAGAGGCCGCGCTAGGTGGGGAGCTAGCGGTGCCCTGGAACCGCAATCCGCTACAGCGGGCTGAATACCTGCCTGAGGGTTTCCACCGTCGTGTCTGCCGCCGTTGATCGGCGTTGACGGCTGGGCCCCGTGCGACGAAGACCTCCCAACCCCGTCAGGTCCGAGAGGAAGCAGCGGTACGGAGCCATCTTTGGGTGCCGCGGGATCACCTGGCTCGAGTCGAGGGCGTCGGTAAGGCGGCGGCCGGTGCTCGAGGGCAGGGCGCGGCCTCACCCTTAGCCGGTTTCGTGACACGATAGACCCCATGACCGATTCGGCGACGCCCGCCTTCCAAGCGCTCTACAACCGCTATCGGCCGCAGCGGTTCGGCGAGCTTGTGGGTCAGTCGCACGTGGTGCGGATTCTGCAAAACGCGCTGGCGCACAACCGGCTGACCCACGCCTATCTGTTCTCGGGCGAGCGCGGCACCGGCAAGACCACCGCCGCGCGCCTGCTGGCCAAGGCGGTGAACTGTCGCGAGGGCGTGCAGCCCGAGCCGTGCGCCGTCTGCGACCACTGCCGCGACATTGCCGCCGGAACCTTCGTCGATTTGTTGGAGATGGACGCGGCGTCGCACAGCAGCGTCGACGACGTGCGGCAGCTGCGTGAGCAGACGCAGTTCGCGCCTGCCGGCGGGCGCTACAAGGTCTACATCATCGATGAGATTCACCAGCTGTCCGCCTCGGCGAAAGACGCGTTGCTGAAGACGCTGGAAGAACCGCCGGCCCGCACGCTCTTCGTGCTGGCCACCACCGAGCCCCATCGAGTGCCCCTCACCATTCGCTCGCGCTGCCAGCATTTGACGTTTCGTCGGATCGGAACCGTGGAGCTCATCGATCAGCTCCGCAGCGTGGCCGCCGCCGAAGGAACCTCGGTCGACGAGCTGGCGCTTGCGGTCCTGGCCCGCAGCGCCGGCGGCAGCTTGCGGGATGCGATATCGCTGCTGGACCAGGCGCTGGCGTTCGCCGAAGAGACCGTGACGCTGGACGACGTGAACGGCATGCTCGGGCTCACCGGCCGGGCGGCGGTGCTGGCGCTGGTGGAGGCCATTGCCGCGGGCGATGCGGCGGCGGGCCTCGGCGCCATCGAGCAAGCCATGGCCGACGGCAACAGTCCGGGCACGCTGCGCGCCCAGGTCGTCGATTTGCTGCGCGACGTGCTCTTGCTCAGCGCGGGCGCGGCCGAGGCCGGCCACGTGCGCGACGATCCGGAAATCGCGGCGCTCGCCCGTCGGGTCTCCATCGGCCAGGTCGTGCAGGCGCTCGAGGTCTTCGCGGAGCCCGAGCCGCCCTCGCGAGAGGCCGGCGATCCCATCCTCGATCTCGAGCTGGCGTTCGCCCGTGCCGTTTTGCGAGTGCACGGCGACGCCGTATCCACAGCCCAGCCGCCGCCGGCTTCCGCCAGACTCGCCTCACCGCCCCAGGAGGTCCAGGCCAAGGCCAAGGACACCCCCACGGCAGCCGTTACCCCGGACGAGCTGACCCTCGAGACCATCAAGTCCCGCGCGTCGGAGTGGATTGGAGCGGTTCGCGAGGCCTCGCGCATGTTGGCGCCCTACGCCGAGCAGGGAGAGGTGCTGGCCCTGACGGGCGACGTGATCACCATCGGCTATCGGAGCCAGCTGCTCTTGGATCAAGTGGATCGGCCGCAGTCGCGGCAGCTGATGGCCGAGGCGCTCACGCGGACCTTCGGCACGCCGCTGCGCGTGCGCAATCGTCTCGAGCGTGACGCCGCGGCCCCACGGCGCGCATCGCCGGCGTCCCCCGGCAGCAGCGATCCGGTCGTCCGCGTCGCGATAAGGGACTATGGGGCTCAGCCGATTGACGTTGAGCGCACCGAAGGAGCCTAGCCGGTGTCCATGAAGATGATGCGGCAGCTGCAGCGACAGATGGAGAAGGCGCAGGAAGAGTTGCGCGCCGCCACGCTGGAAGTCACGTCGGGCGGTGGCGCGGTGACGGTCGTCATCACGGGCGACCAGCACATCGAGTCGATCGCCATCGATCCCGCGGCCATCGATCCGGACGATCCCGAGCTGCTCGGGGACCTGGTGACCGCCGCGGTGAATGAGGCCATCGACCAGTCCCAGGACCTGGCCAAGCGAAAGCTGGGCGGCTTGACCGGCGGGCTCAACATTCCTGGGCTGTAGCGCGTGCCTGACCCGATCCCACGGCCGATCACGCGCCTGATCGAAGAGTTCGGCCGGCTGCCCACCATCGGGCCAAAAACGGCGCAGCGTCTGGCCTTCTTCCTGCTGCGCGCGCCCGCGCCGCAGGTGGCGGCGCTGGGCGCCGCCGTGACCGGCTTGCGCGAGCACGTAGTCACCTGCGCGCGGTGCGGGAACTATGCCGACCAGGATCCCTGTTCGATCTGCTGCGACTCGGCGCGCGATCAGCAACTCCTCTGCGTGGTGGAGGATCCGCTCGATCTGCTCGCCATCGAGCGCTCGGGCGGATTCAACGGCGTGTATCACGTGCTGCACGGGGTGATCGCGCCGCTGGACGGCGTGGGACCGGACGAGCTCAACCTCTCCGCCCTGGCCGAGCGCGTGCGGCGCGAGGGGCTGCGTGAGGTGATCGTCGCGACGAACGCCAGCATCGAAGGGGACGCCACCGCGGCCTACATCAACGGAATCTTGGAATCGGATTCGCTGGTCGTCTCCCGGCTCGCGCGAGGCCTCGCGCGCGGCGGCGACATCGAGTACGTCGACGCCGCCACCATCGCCATGGCGCTGGAGGGTCGCAGCCGCGTCGCCGACGATTGGCCCAGTGGCGTCTGAGCCCGCGGCCCGGCTTCGTTGGTTGGGCCACGCCTGCTTTCTGCTGCGCAGCCCAGCCGGCGTCCGCGTCCTGATTGATCCGCTCAACGACGCCCTGGGCTATCCCGTGCCGGCGCTGCCGGACATTGACCTGGTGCTGCTCAGCCACGGGCACGCCGATCACGCCAACGTGGGATTGGCGCCCGGACGTCCCAAGGTCGTCCGAGGCGCGAGCGCCGACATGTGGCATGCGGGCGAGATTCAACTCGGGGACGTGACCGCGACGGTGATCGCCGGCGCCTATCACGACCAGGAGCAGGGGGCCGCACGGGGTCGAACGGCGTTGCTCTCAGTCGTCGCGGGCGGTGTCCGCCTCCTGCATCTCGGGGATCTTGGGCATGTCTTGGATGCCAATCTCATCGCGCAGACTAGGGGGCACGACGTTGTCTGCGTTCCCGTCGGCGGTCATTTCACGCTGGACGGCGCCGGGGCGGCGGAGGTCGTCGATCAGATCGTCCCGCGCGTCGCCCTCCCCATGCACTACCGTCCGGCTGACCGCGAAATGCCCCTGCCGATCGCCACGCTCGAAGCCAGCGGCTTCCTGGCCGGCCGCACCGTGCGGCGCGTGAACTCGTCCGAACTCGATCTTGCGCCGGACCTGCTGCCCGAAGCGCCTGAGGTTATGGTCCTGGCGCCGCCGGCTCTTCCAGCGCGCGCGTGAACAGACCGGTGACCCGCGCGTCGTAGACCTCGGGCTCGACGAACTCCGCCACGACGTGGCCCGCGTCTCGAACTCGCCAGAGTTCCTTGGGCTCGCCCGCCCGCGCAAACAGGGCTTCGGCATCGTGGGGAGAAACCAACGGGTCGTCCGTGCCGTGCGCGATTAGCACCGGGCGGGGACTCAGGCTGGCAATCGACTCGATTACGGCCAGATCGCGCATCCGCGCTCCGGTCACGCGCTCGACGAGCCACGTCACCGCCCGCTTGAACGGCCACGAGGGCAGGCCGGTGAAGCTGCGGAAGCCCCAGGCGGTGGCGCTTTCCAGCGAGGCATAGGCGGCGTCGCTGGCGATGGCTCGGATTCTGGGCTCGTTCGCGGCCACGGTGATCGCCACCGCGGCGCCCATGGAGTTCGCGAGGATGACGATGGGCGCGCCGTCCAGCGACGGGTCATTGGCCGCCAGGTCGACGACGGCCCGCAAGTCGCGCATTTCGTGCACGCCGGCGCTGCACATGCGCCCGCCGGACTCGCCGCAGGGGCGAAAGTAAAACAGCACCACGGAATAGCCGGCGCGGTGCAGTCGACCGGCCCGCCACTCCATTTCGGTGTGGTTGGTGCCCCAGCCGTGCACGCAGATCACGGTCGCCGGAGCGTTGGCGTGCGGCGCGACCCAGACCCGAACTCGCACCCCGTCGTCGGCCTGGATCGTCGTGGCTTGAAGCGGCAGATCGGACGGTTGCCAGTCGTGCGGGCGCCAGCCGCGCGGGGGATGGGTGAGGCGCCAGGCGGTCTGGGCGGTCACCGCGGCCCAGAGCAGCACCACCCCGCCGAGGATGGCTGCAATCAGCGGCATCTTGCGGCGTCCACCATGGCGCCGACGTGGGCGGCCGCCCGGCTCACCGCCTGCGAAGGAGGCGCGGCGTCGAAGATGTCGATGAGCGCGCTGGCCATGATCGCCGCCTCCGCCCGTCCGCAGAGGGCCCCCACGTGCGCTGGGGTGGAGATGCCAAAGCCGACCGCGCGCGGAAGCGTCGAGGACTCCCCGACCCGTTGCAGGAAGGCCGTCAGCCCGGTTTGCAAGTCTTGGCGTCGGCCCGTCACGCCCGTGAGGCTCACGCAGTAGAGGAAGCCGCTGCCGCGCTCGGCCACGCGGCCGATTCGCTCACTGGGCGTCGTCGGCGCCAGCAGCGAGATCACGTCGAGGCCGTGCGCGTTGCAGGCCGATGCCAGGTCTTCGTTGTCGTCCGGCAGCAGGTCGGGAACGATCAGGCCGTCGATTCCCGCACCCCGCAGGTCGCGCGCCAAGTCCTCGTAGCCCCACTGCATGAACGGGTTCGCATACCCCATCAGCACCAGCGGCGCGCCGGTCGCGGCTCGAATGGCGGCGGCGGCCTCGATGCAGCTGGCGAGGGTGGCGCCCTCCGCCAGCGCCCGCTGCGTCGCTCGCTGGATCGTCGGTCCGTCGGCGATCGGGTCGCTGAACGGGACGCCAAGCTCCAGCATGTCCGCGCCGGCGTCGAGGTAGGCCCGGGCCAATGCCACCGACGTCGGCATGTCGGGATAGCCGAGCGCCACGTACGGCGCGATCACGAGCCGACGGTCGGCGGCGGCGTCGCGGAATGCCGTGGGAATTCGGCTCAACCCATGGCTCCCAGGGCGCTGACCACGGTGTCCATGTCCTTGTCGCCCCGCCCCGACAGATTGACCAGGATGGACGCGTCGGCCGGCAGCGTCGGCGCAAGCTCCATGGTGTGAGCCACCGCGTGCGCGGATTCCAACGCCGGAATGATGCCCTCCAGACGCGCCAGGGTCTGCAATGCGTCCAGGGCTTGTGCGTCGGTGACCGAGACGTACGTCGCGCGACCCGTATCCCGCAAATGGGCGTGCTCCGGGCCTACGCCCGGATAGTCCAGCCCGGCGGCGATGCTGTGGGTGGGGGCAATTTGGCCGTCCTCGTCTTGAAGCAGGTAGCTGATCGCGCCGTGCAGGATGCCGGGGCTGCCGGCTTCCAGCGTGGCGGCGGTCTGCGCCGGACCCGTGCCGCCCGCCTCCACGCCGACCAGGCCGACCGGGTCATCGACGAACGGATGAAAGATGCCAATGGCATTGCTGCCGCCGTTGACGCAGGCCACCACCGTGTGCGGCAAGTTGCCGGTCTGCTCGAGCATCTGGGTCCTGGCCTCGATGCCGATGACCTTCTGGAATTCCCGGACGATCAGCGGGTACGGGTGCGGCCCGGTGGCCGAGCCAAAGAGGTAGAACGTCGTCTCCACGTGGGTCACCCAGTCGCGCAATGCCTCATTGATGGCGTCTTTCAGGGTCTGACTGCCGGACGTCACCGGAACCACCTCGGCCCCGAGCATGCGCATGCGCACGACGTTGAGCGCCTGGCGGTGGACGTCTTCCTCCCCCATGTACACCACGCACTCCAGGCCGAACATGGCGCACACGGTCGCGGTGGCCACGCCGTGCTGGCCGGCGCCCGTCTCGGCGATGACCCGCCGCTTGCCGCTTCGCACCGCCAGCAGCGCCTGGCCGAGCGCGTTATTGATCTTGTGGGCGCCGGTGTGCGCCAGGTCTTCGCGCTTCAGCCAAATCCGAGCACCGCCCAGCTCCGCTTGCAGCCGGCGCGCTTCGTAAAGCGCCGTGGGCCGGCCGGCGTAGTGGCGGAGCAGGCGTGTCAACTCGCCCTGGAACGCCTGATCGTCCCGCAGCCGCATGAAGGCGTGCTCCAA
>DAOUKN010000157.1:0-15226 GCA_034421255.1 Chloroflexota bacterium
GTGCGCGAGCCGCCCACGGGTAGGCACCGGACCTCAACCTACGGAGTAACGGTTCAACCAATGTCTGCAATGCATCGTCGGAGCGTCCGACGGACCCGGATTGGCGGCGCGGAGCGCGTGCCGCAACGGCCATGAGCGAAGTCAACGGCGCGCCCGAGCCGGGCCTGCAGTTGCCGGAACGGGTCGAAAAGGGTGACCTGCTGCTGTCGGTGCAAAACCTGCGCACGCATTTTCGAGTTCGCGACGGAATCGTGCGAGCCGTCGACGGCGTGTCTTACGCCATCGAGCGTGGCAAGACGCTCGGACTGGTCGGCGAATCCGGCTGCGGCAAGAGCGTCAGCGCGCTCAGCGTGATGCGTCTGATTCGTGCACCTGGCGACATTGTCGGCGGCGAGGTGATGTGGCAGGACCGCGATCTGCGCGGTCTGAGCGATCGAGAGATGCGCCGTGTGCGCGGCGACGAGATCTCCATGATCTTCCAGGAGCCCATGACGGCGCTGAATCCAGTCTTCAACACCGGCAATCAGATTGGCGAGGTCCTGCGCGAACATCGCGACTTCACCCGCAAGCAGCGCTACGAACGGACGATCGAAGTGCTGCGGCTGGTCGGCATTCCCCAACCGGAGCAGCGGGTGAAGGCGTATCCCCACGAGCTCTCGGGCGGCATGCGGCAGCGGGTGATGATTGCCATGGCGCTGGCGTGCGAACCCCAGCTGCTCCTGGCCGACGAGCCTACGACGGCCCTCGACGTGACGATTCAGGCGCAGATTCTCGAATTGATCCGGGAGATTCGGGCCCGGACGGGTATGGCGCTGTTGCTGATCACCCACGACCTCGGCGTGATCGCGGAGATGGCGGACGACGTGGCGGTGATGTACACCGGCGAAGTGGTCGAGTACGCCGACGTGAAGTCCCTATTCGCCGCGCCGAAGCACCCGTATACGCGCGGGTTGATGACGAGCATTCCGAGCCTTATGACGGATCGCACCGAGCGGCTCTCGACCATCCGCGGATCCGTGCCGCACATGATGCGGCTGCCTGAGGGGTGTCTCTTCCAATCGCGCTGTCCAGAGGCGATGAACATTTGCCGTGACAACCGCCCGCAACTTCAGCGGCTTGACGATGGGCGCACGGTGCGCTGTCACCTGTATCCCCAGCGACCTTCCGGACATGACGGCGAGCCACTGCCGCAAGCTCGGGCAACCGCGGGATTGGCGAACTGATGGCTTCCGAGATGGCCGCCTCGGGCAACGGTGCGTCTGACGACGTCCTGGTCTCCGTCCAGAATCTCACCAAACACTTTCCGGTGCGCGGCGGCATCCTCCTGCGCACCATTGGCCACGTGCACGCCGCCGACGAAGTCTCCTTTGACATCAAGCGCGGCGAGACATTCGGCCTGGTGGGTGAGAGCGGGTGCGGCAAGACCACCGTGGGTCGCACCATCTTGCGCATCTATCCGCCCACGAGCGGCGAGATTTACTTCGGCGGCGAGGATGTGTCGAAGCTCGACCGCAAGGTGCTCGCCCGCAACATGCAGATCATCTTCCAGGACCCTTACGGTTCGCTAGATCCACGTATCACCGTGGGCGGCATCATCGGTGAGGGTCTCGAGGTCCACGGGATCGGCACGCCCGAGGAACGCAACGATCAAATCCGCGAGATCATGGATATCGTCGGCATCAGCAGCCACTATGCGCAGCGGTATCCGCACGAGTTCTCCGGCGGCCAGCGCCAACGTATCGGCATCGCGCGTGCGCTGGTGTTGCGTCCGCAATTCCTCGTGTGCGACGAGCCGGTCTCGGCCCTCGACGTTTCGATTCAATCGCAGATTCTGAACCTGCTGCGCGATCTGCAGGGTGAGTTTGGCCTCACCTACCTGTTCATCGCCCACAACTTGGCGGTCGTGCGGTACGTCTGCGACCGCGTGGCCGTGATGTATCTGGGCAAGATCGTGGAACAGGCCGATACGCCGGAGCTTTTCAGCAACGCCATTCATCCCTATACCCGCGCGCTCATGGATGCGATTCCGGTTCCCGATCCGTCCGAGCAGCGGGAACGACTGATTATTCCCGGCGAGCTGCCGAGCCCGACTAACCCGCCCCAGGGGTGTCGGTTCAATACGCGCTGCGCCGTCGCCCAGGATGTGTGCTTCAACGAGGAACCGCCCCTACGCGACTTCGGCGACGGTCACTTCGTGGCGTGCCACGTCGCGGAAGATTTCGACCGGCGCGGCACCCCGCTCCCGCAGCTCAGCGGCGAAATGCACGAGGCCATCACCGACGCCGTCCGGAGTTCGAGCCCGGCGTAGGACCGAGGTTCGAACCGGCAGCGCGCGGGTCAGGGCGCCACGATCACCCGGCCGCCCTGCATGACGAATTCGACCCGCTGCAGGGTGTCAAGGTCACGCAGCGGGTTGTCGCGCACGGCGACCAGGTCGGCGGCTGCTCCCGGCTGCAGGTTGCCCACGTGCGGATGCAGGCCAAGCGCCTGCGCCGCCATCCGGGTGCCCGACAGCAGCGCGTCGATGGGCTCCATGGTCTCGGCCATGAGTCTGAACTCGACGGCGTTCTCGTGGCCATGCGGCATCTCGGCACCGCCCGTCGTGTCGGTTCCGAGCGCCAGCCGCGCGCCGGCCGCATAGGCCCGCCGCAGCGACCGAACCTGGTCGGCGTAGGTCCGCCGGCCGTCCTCGGTGGTGGAAAACGCCCGCGCGCGCAGGGTGGGAACGAGGTAGACGCCGCGCTCGATGATCAGGCCCAGGGTGTCGTCCGTGATGTTGTAGCCGTGCTCGACGGTGTCGACGCCGCCGAGCACCGCCCGGCGGACACCCTCGTTGCCCATGGCGTGCGCCGCCACGCGCAGACCCCACGCATGGGCCTCCTCCACCACCGCTTGCACCTCGGCCACGGTGTAGGTCGGAATCTCGCCCCACGCCGCGTCGCCGCGCCCGGTGGAGGTCCCGATCTTGATGACGCTGGATCCTTCCCGAATGCACCGATGCACGGCCTGGCGGCAGGCGTCGACGCCGTCTGCGGGCCGCACCCAGCGCCACGAGGGCTCCATGCCGAACCACGGCCCGCCGGTGCGGGCGATGGCATAGCCGGCGGCAATCATTCGCGGCCCCGGCGCCGCGCCGTCGTCGATGGCTTGCTTGAGGGCGACTGAGGTTTGCGAGCCGAGGTCGCGCAGGGTGGTGAATCCGGATTCGAGCAGCGCCATGGCTTGCGCCGCCGACCGGATGGCGCGGTATTCGATGGGTCCGGGATGCGCGTGCGCCGGGTTCTGACCCATGAGATGAACGTGGGCGTCGATCAGTCCCGGCAGCACCGTGCAGGGCCGGAGATCGATCACCGGATCGTCGGAGTCGATGCCGACGTCCGGCGCCGGTCCGGCGGCGGCCACCTGGCCGCCCGCGACCACGACCACGGCGTCGTCGGTGAGCGTCCGGTTCACGCCGTCGAAGAGCTTGCCGGCACGCACCACGGTTCGCCCCGTCGGCGACGAGCCGTGGGACTCGTGGTTGTGGGCATGCATTGGCGGCGGTCCGAATCTCAACCCGGATCGCATTGTGCCTGGGCCGGCCCTTATGGAACCAAGGGCCTTCGTTAAGGCGATGGGTCCCGCGGGCTGATCCAAACCCGGTGCTATGGTCGGCCAGTCTGTCGGAGTGGCAAGCACGGCGAGAGGTCCGAGCGTGAGCGACGAGCGCACCCTGTTAGTCGGCACCTATACCGATCTTGGCGCCGAGGGCATCTACACCTGTCGCCTGAACGTCGCGACCGGCGCCCTCGAGTGCGTTGACGTGCAACCAGGCATCGAGAATCCGACGTTTCTGGCCATCGACCCAGCCGGTGAGCACCTGTATGCCGCCTGTGAGCAGGTTTCCGGTGACGGAGACATCACCGCCTACTCGATCGATCGGCACGGGTCGCTCACGCTGCTGAACACGGAGCGCACCGGCGGCGCCGGGTCCTGCCACGTGCAGGTCGATCAAACGGATTCGTACGTCGTCGCGGCGAACTACTTCGGCGGCAGCGTGTGTCTCCTGCCGATCCGGGCGGATGGGTCCCTGGGACCGCGAACAGATTTCGTCCAGCATCACGGCTCGTCGATCAATTCGGAGCGGCAGCGGCAGGCCCACGCACATTGCGTGATGATCGACCGCGCCAACACGTTGGTCTACGCCTGCGATCTGGGCATGGATGCGATCGTGGTCTATCGCATCGATCACGCAACTGGGCGGCTGATCGAGCAACCAGACTTGAAGGTGCGCGCCGAGCCGGGCGACGGGCCGCGCCACTTCAAGTTTCATCCGGATTCTGCCCACGCCTACGCGGTGAACGAGTTGGGCTCGACGGTCTCCGCGTACGACTACGACGTGGCGACGGGCGCGCTGGCGGTCAAGCAGCGGGTCTCGACGCTTCCGGCGGCGTGGAGCGGCGACAATACGTGCGCCGACATTCATGTGTCGCCGGACGGTCGCTTCGTGTACGCCTCGAACCGCGGCCACGACTCGCTTGCGACGTTCGCGGTCGAGTCCGAGACAGGACGGCTCACGCCGCGTGGGCAGACATCGACCCGCGGCAAGATTCCACGGAACTTCCTCATCACGCCCGACGGGCGATTGCTGCTGGCCGCCAACCAGAACTCCGGCAACATCGTCACGTTTTGGATTGACGACGCTTCAGGTGAGCTTGAGTACACCGGCCAGGAAGCCGCCGTGCCCGCGCCGGTGTGTCTGAAGCTATTGCCCCACCGCAAATAGCTGGGGCGTCAGCGCCGCCTGGATCGCGCGGCTACACCGGCATCGTGCGTCCGGTGAGCGCCCGGCCGGCGGCGGCCAGGATCGGGCCGTCACCCGCCGCGATGAGCTTGGCGCCGATCTCGTTGATCAGCAGGTCCGCGCGCTGCTCCGGCGTGAGCGCCGGGTCGTCCCAGGCGCAGAGGAAGCGAATGCCCGCACGGTCGCAGGCCGCCTTCACCTGCCGCCAGGCGGCCTCCATCCGCGGACTGTAGGGGGCGTTCTTCCATTCCGGATGGCCGAAGAACAGCCCCAT
Organism: Chloroflexota bacterium; assembly: GCA_034421255.1. Taxonomy (GTDB): domain Bacteria; phylum Chloroflexota; class UBA11872; order UBA11872; family UBA11872; genus JAJECS01. The sequence continues at coordinate 5,058 of DAOUKN010000157.1, forward strand.
GTCGCCGGGGCCCCACTCGCCGAATGCCACTCCGGGCACGGCCATGCAGGCATCGGCGTGCGGCAGGCCAAAGCGGTCCTCGACCTTGATGCCGAGCGCCAGCTCGCCCGCCGGGTTGAGCGGCCAGGGGTCGGCAACGCGCACATAGTCGGCAACGTCCAGCCCCCAAATGTCGGCCGGGTACCCCTCGGCGCCGTGTCCGCGGGTGCCGATGCCAAGGTCGTCGCCCATGCCGACGGTCTGATGCGGAAAGCGGCATGCCTCGACGAACGCCCGCACGGCTTCGGGATCGCGCACGTGGGCTAGATAGAGCCCATGGACGCCGGCTGAAAGAATGTGGCGGATTTGCCAGGCGTTGAGCCGGACCTCGTCGGCGCTCATGCCGGTGGCCGGCAGGGTGCACATCACCGTGGGGGTGCGATGGCCGCTGCGCGTCGGACCGGCATCGACCATGCCGCGCATGAATCGCGACAGCGCGACCGCATCGAGACCCTGGTGTTCGAACTCGATCCGCAGGTAGTCGGCCCAGGTGCCGCTCATCTCGCGGCCGAGGTCATAGCTGAGGTCGAGCGGGTCCACCCGGTCGTAATAGACGGGCTGTCCCTGCTCCAGCAGCTCGATGCAACGATTGACGCGTGACACGTGGGCTCCCAGGTGGCTGGTCGAGGCGGCGAGGCATCGTAGCGTAGCCGGGGCCGCTCATCGTGGTTCCCGCGGCGTTGCCGTGGGCACGGCGGGGCGCGGATAATTGCATGGAGTCAAGGCCTTTGCACCCAGATGGGATCTCTCATGTCTGACAGCGACCCGGTATCCGACGCGCTCAATGCCCTTGTCTACGGCCTGGTGGTGGTCGGCACGAAGTCGGCGGACGGTGAGCCGAACGGCATGACGGCGAACTGGCTGACCCAGGTGTCCTTCGATCCGCGCGTCGTCGCCGTGGGTATACAGGACGGCGCACACACCCGGCGAAACATTGACGAGACCGGGGTGTTCTCGATTTCAATCCTGCCGGACGGGTCCAAGGACCTTTCGCTCAAGTTCACGGCCAAGTCCACCAGCGGCGAGGGCCGGCTGGAGGGCGAGCCGGTGACGAGCTACGACACGGGGACGCCGGTCCTCGACGCGGCCGTGGCCTGGTTCGAATGCCGCGTGGTGGGCAGCAGCCAGCCCGGCGATCACGTGGTCTACTTCGGCGAGGTGGTCGGCGGATCCAAACGCGGCGGCGAGCCGCAGCTCCTGTCCGCCACGGGGATGAGCTACGGAGGGTAATTTCAATTGGCCGCCTGGCCTGACTGGCGGGGCATGGGAAAGCGCCAACCGCCGTTCGAATTGGCGCCTGGCTGCTACGCCGTCGACCGCTTTCTCAGCTCGTGGTGCTACCTGCTGACAGGGGCCGCGACGCTGCTGGTCGACACCGGGATGCCGGGACGGGCGGGCCCGATCCTGCGCGCCGTGCGCGAGATTGGCATCGAGCCGTCGGGCATCGACCGCATCGTGCTGACCCACTTCGATATGGACCACAGCGGCAGCGCGGCTGAGCTCCACCGGCGCACGGGAGCTCCGGTCCTGATTCACGAGGCCGACGTGCCGTATCTGGCGGCGCCGGAGACCTGTCCCGGCCTTCGCTCGGTGCTCTACTGGCCGCTCATCCCCTGGATCATGCGCTGGCGACCGCCCGTCGACGTCATGCCCGTGCAAGAAGGCGACATGATCGATGATTGGCAGGTGCTACACACGCCGGGGCACACGCCCGGAAGCATGGCGCTCCAGCGCGGTGACGTGCTCGTGGCGGGCGACGCCGTCATCTACAGCCGGGGACGCCTGTACCAAAACGTGCCCTGGCTGGCGACCAGCCGCGCCGAGCAGCGCGCGTCCGCCAGCCGACTGGCGGCGAGCGGCGCGCGCGTGGTGCTCCCAGGGCACTACAGCCCCTGCACCGATCCCGAGGCGCTGACGGCGTTGGCTCGACGACTCGAGCGCCGCTGATCAGACGATCTTGTTGAGAGGGTACTCGATGATGCCCTCGGCGCCCTTGGCGCGAAGCTCCGGGATCAGCTCCCGCACCTCGTGCTCGGACACGACGATCTCGATGGACAACCAGTCGGTGCCGAAGAGATTGGCGACCGTCGGCGCGGTGATGCTCGGCAGCACCTCGACGATGTCCTCCGCCCGCGCCCGCGGCACGTTCATCTTGAGGCCCACCCGAGACTCCGCTTCCAGCGCGCCCTTGAGCAACAGCGCAATCTGATCGATCTTGCGCCGCTTGGCCGGGTCGGCGTAGGCGGTGTGGTTGGCGATCAACTGCGGATTCGAGGTGGTGAGCGTCTCGATGACGCGCAGCCCGTGCGCCCGAATCGTGGTCTCGGTTTCGGTGACCTCGACGATGGCGTCGGCCAGGCCCTCGGCCGCCTTGAGCTCCGTGGCGCCCCAGGAGAACTCCACGGAGACGTCGATCCCGCGATCGCTGAAGTACTTCGTGGAGAAGTTCACCAGCTCCGTGGCGATCTTGGCGCCCTGCAGGTCCTCCGCGCACTGCGCCGGCGAGTCATTGGGGACCGCCAGCACCCAGCGGGTCGGCTGGAAGCTGGCCTTGGAGTAGACCAGGTCCGCGACCACTTGCACGTCGGAGGCGTTCTCGAGGGTCCAATCGAGGCCGGTGATACCCGCGTCGAGGCTGCCGTCCTCGACGTAGCGGGAGATCTCCTGGGCCCGGACCAGCTTGCAGCGCACATGGTCGTCGTCGATGCCCGGTACGTAGTTGCGCGACGACACCGAGACGCTCCAGCCCGCGCGGCGGAGCAACTCGATGGTCGCGTCCTGCAAACTGCCCTTGGGAATCCCGAGCTGTACCGGATCCATACCTGATGTGCGCTCCCACATAAACGCGCGCCGCCTGGGCGCGCCGGCTGATTGTTGCGCATTCGACGCTGCGCATGGCGTATTTGGTCTGGCGGCATCCGCGACGCGTGCGCGGCTCGTGCCATCGGTCGGCGATTGTTGAGGCATCATCCGTGTCGCTTCAGGCGCCCGCTGCGCAGCGCATAGCGCTCGGCGGTGCGGAACACCAGGATGCCGAGTGGCAGCGCGATGGCCGCAATGGCCAGCAACGGCGGGAACACCTCGGCCACGTCGCTGATCGATGCGCCATCCAGCACGGCGGCTCGCATGCCCTCCAGCACGTAGGTGGCCGGCGAGAGACGCCCCATCGCCTCGAGCCAGTCCGGCAGCACCTCGATCGGGTAGAACACGCCCGACACCAGCAACAGCATCGCCAGCGAGATCATCACCATCTGCTCGCCGCGCTCCAGGAACAGCAGCGGCAGGGCGGCCACCATGACCGCCAGCCCAAGGAATCCCACGCTGCCGACGCAGATCACGGCCAGTGCCGTCAGCCAGTTGGCCTGCAACAGATCCAGATCGAAGAACAGCGAAACCACGCCCAGCACCAGGAGAGCGCGGACGAAGGCATAGGCAATCGCAAACGCGCTGGTGCCGGCCACCATCGCGAGGCGTCGGGCCGGCGCCATGAAGGTGCTTTCGATGGTCCCTTCCCAGCGCTGCCAGGCGATCATGAAGCCGACGGAATCGAACACCTGCTGCAGATAGGCCCACACGACGGTGCCGATGACCAGAAAGAGCACCAGCCGGTCGGTGGCAAAGGCCTCGCCAGCGATCTCTCGTCCGCCGGGCGCGATGTAAGCCACCGTCAACGCATTGACGATGGCAAACACCAGCCACACCAGTTCCCAGCCCCAGTAGCGCTTGATGGCGCGATAATTCAGCTCGACGAAGGCGTAGGACGCTCGCCATTCGCGCCGGGCGGCAATCATGGTCTCGTCTCCCCGACGCCGGCGGGCTCGTCCCGCTCCGCGCGTCCGTTCGTGGTGTCGCCCAGGGCATGGCCCGTGAGGCGAATGAAGGCGTCTTCCAATGTCTCGCCGGGCGCGGGCAGCGACGCGGGCGTTCCCTGGGCGACGATCCGACCGTCGTCGAGCACGGCCATGCGATCGCACAGCCGGGCGATCTCGTCCATGTCGTGCGACATGAGCAGCACCGTGGCGTCGTGGCTGTCGCGCACCTCCTGGATGAACGCCTGCACGTCGCGCTTCGAGGCCGGGTCCAGCCCGGTGGTCGGCTCATCGAGCACCAGCAGCACCGGCGAGGTCAGAAACGCACGCGCCACCGCCACCTTCTGCTGCATGCCGCGTGACATCTGCTCGACCGGTCGGCTGAGGGGAGCGCCGCTGATGCCCAACCGTTGCAGAATCTCCCGCACGCGGGGCTCCGCGGTGCTCGGCGGCAGGTCGTACAGCCGCGCTGAGAAGACGAGGTTCTCCAGCGGGCTCAGCTTCTTGAAGAACGAGGCGTCGACCGACACACGATTCAGCACGCGCCGCACCTCTCCGGACTCATGCTCCACGTCGTGGCCAAACACGCGCGCGTAACCCGCGTCGGGCGTCAGCAGCGTGGCCACGATGCGGGCGAGCGTGGACTTGCCGGAGCCGTTTGAGCCGACGACGCCGTAAATCTCACCTCGCGCCACACGCAGCGTGACGCGGCGCAGCGCGGCAACCGGCGTCGATGGCCGCCCCATCACACGGCGCAGCTCACCCACGAGGCCCGACGGGTCGAAGGCCTTTTCCAATTCGACGATTTCAACGGCGGTGGTCATTTTTCATCCTTGCGGTTGGGGCGCGGCGGTTTGCGACAACAAAAAAAACCGCGGAGCGTTTTGGTGGGCTTGTGCCCGGCGTCCGCGGTCGTTCGTGCGTTGCGTTACGACGTCAGCGTTCGGGGCACACTCCTCCCGGAGTCGGCAGCGAAGTGCCGTGGCGGAATCGGCTATGCGCGCCCATCGAGGACCGTCGCAATCTCAACGTCGTCGTGTTGACTAGCATCCTATGCGCTAACGGCCGAAAGTCAACGCCTCCGCGGTCGTGAGCTGGCGATAGGCGCCCCGCCCATAGGCATACGTCGCCACGGCTTCGACGATCAGACTGGCCGCCCAGGCTCCCGCGCCCACCGCAACGCCGGGCAGTCCGTCCAACCCGAGCGCGATCACCACGAACACGAGCAGCGCGGCGAGCCGCCACAGGTTGACGTAGAGAATCGGGCGGGTGCGCCGCACCTGCATCAGGGCCGAGGCGAACACCTGCTCTTGCACCAGGATCAACGGCAGGGGCGCCAGCACGCGCAGACCGAGCAGCGACAGCTCGGCCAGCCGGTCACGGGCGCCGCTGATGTCCTCGATGACCAGTTGACTCAGCGGCGGCACGAACGCCGCGGCCAGCGAGGCGATCAATACCAGGCCGGCGACGCCGTTGGTCAAGATGGCGATTCGGCGCATGCCGTCGCCGCGCGCCAGAAGGGCGAGAATCGAGGGCTGGGCGCCCCAAAGCAGGATCGTCAGGAATTGGAACAGGCCGATGGCGATGGCGAAGGCCGCCAGCGAGGTCTCGGGCTCGGATGTGCGGGCCAGCGCCGCGTTGACGATCGGCGTGGTCGCGGCGGGAAGGAGCGAGGCGAAGATCAGCGGGGTAAAGAACCGCGCCACGGCGCCGAGGGTGGAGTCGAGGCCGCGCGGCGAATGCGCGGGCAACCCGTGCCGCAGCAGGGTGCGCGTGGCCGCCATCAGCAAGACGGTTTCCAGGCCGGCGGCCAGGGTGGTTCCTACGCCCGCCGCGGCCGCCCCCTGCATGCCCGCCGCGATCAGCGCGGCGGAGATGGCCACGGCGCCGCCGGCGCCGAGTCCGGTGCCCAGCCACACCAACCGCGCCTGACCGAGCCGCAGCGCCGCGCCGTGCAGGTGCGTGCGCGCCACCATGAATATTGGCAGCGGGCACAGCGCCACCAACGCCGCCCGCGCTTGCGTGAACAGATCGCCCGTGGCGGCGAAGATCCCCTCCAGGATGAATTCGGCCAGCGGGGTGAGCGCCGCGACGCAGCTGATGGCGCCCACGACCGCGGCCGTGATGGCGACAAAGCGGCGCAGGCTGCGCAACGCCTGATGATCGTGCAGGAACACCAGCGTCAGCTGCTGAATGCGGAACTGGGGCAGCGCCACGATGGTGATCATGCCCAGGGCCACCGCGAAGCCGGCGATCGATGCCTCGGGATCGGCGGCCCGGGCGAGCAGCGCGTTCATGGCCGGGGCCAGCAGGCTGGCGATGCCCAAATTGACCGAGGCCGGGAGCCACAGCGTCAGCCCGCGCCGCGTGAACGTCGTCCAGCGATCGGACGCGGCTTCCGCCGTCATGTGCGTCGCGTCAGCCGGCGAACCAGGTATTCAGCCGCTTCCGGAGCTTCGTGGCGTAGGCGTGCAGCGAGCTGCCGGCATGCACCCAGGCCGGAGCCAGCTCCATGTGGAGCTCGGCGTCGCGCAGGTTGTCCAGGAACTCGGCGGGCTCGTTCCACGGCTGAAGCACCTGCCAACTCACGCCCACCTCGCGGGCCAGATGCGAGTCCGATCCGACGGAGGCCACCAGGCCGTGGTCCCGGGCATAGTCCTGCGCGGTGCGGTTGTCACGCTCGCGCAGGGTGCGTCCGTTGAACACCTCGAGGATGTCGATGTGCTCGCGAATGCCGTCGGTGGCTTCCCGCAGCGCCGACCGGCGCAGGCTGTCGAACGGATGCGGCACGAGCACCAACCCGCCCTGGTCCTTGATGGCGGCCACGGTGTCCCGCGGCGACATGTCGCGCGGGATTTCTTCCTGCAAGAACAGGCCGATGATGTCGCCGGCGGTACTCTTGATCTCCTCGGCGAGGATGGTGGGCAGGGGCGAGACGCGCGCCATCTCGAAGGCGCCGTCCATGGTGTTGTGATCCGTCACCGCCAGCGCCTCAATGCCGCGGTCTTGCAGTAACTCGATCAGGCGGCTGGGGCTGAGCCCGCAGTCGGGCGAGGCGTGGGTGTGGGCGTGAAGCTCCAGGCGGACGCGGCCGTCAGGAGTCGTCATCGAAGGGTGGCCTGAGGGCCGCGCGTGCGTGGTCGAAACCTACCCGGCTTCGGCCGCCTGCTCCTCGCGCAGCGCTTTCAGGCGGCCCGTGCCCATGATGCCGTCGCGCTGGATCTTGCGCTGCAGCATCATGATGCCGTCGATGAGCGCCTCCGGTCGCGGCGGGCACCCGGCGATGTAGACGTCCACGGGCACCACGCGGTCGACGCCTTGGAGGGTGCTGTAGCTGCGGAAGGGCCCGCCGCAGGTGGCGCACGCGCCCATGGCGATTACCCACTTGGGGTCGGGCATCTGGTCATAGAGACGCTTGACGACGGGCGCCATCTTGTTGGTTACGGTGCCGGAGACGACCATCACGTCCGACTGCCGCGGCGACGAGCGAAAGATGGTGCCGAAGCGGTCGAGGTCGTAGTGCGGCGAAGCGCTCGCCATCATCTCGATGGCGCAACAGGCCAGGCCGAAGCCCATGCCCCACAGCGCGTTGGATTGCGCCCAGGAGAACAGCTTGTCCACCGTGGTGGTCATGGCGTCGAGCACGCCGACGCGGTCCGACAGCTGGCGCAGCGGGATGGTGTCGTCGCCGTAGACCATGGGCGCCTTGCCCCACGGCTGGGCGCCGAGCGGGATATTGTCCAGCCCAAACTCGTGGCGGCGCTCGCCGGTTGGGTCGCTGCCGTCGCTGGTTGCCATGGTGCTCGGACCTCCGTCCGCTTGCGTCGTCCCTGCAAACCTCGACAATTGTAAGCGTTTGCGCCGTCGTCTTCACGGACGCTGTCGCGCACAATGGACACATCGACCCCGGAGGTCCGCCCAATTAGCGCCCCCAGCACCGTTTTGTGTCGCTTCTTGCCCGAAGACCGGGCGATCGAAGCGGAAGTCGGCACGACGATTCTCGACGCCGCCCACGCCAACGACATTCCCGTCGAAACGGTGTGCGCCGGGAAGGGCACCTGCGGCACCTGCCGGGTATTGGTGCGCGACGCTGAGGTTCCCGAGCCCACGCCGCACGACAAGCGCCGCCTGGCGATCGCACAGCTCGCCGGCGGCTGGCGGCTGGCCTGCCAGCACCCGGTGGACGAAGGCGCGGTCTACTCGCATCCGTTGGGAATTCGGGCGGTGCGCGTGGTGGAGAGCGCGGGATTGGGGCGCATCAGTCTCGACCCCAACATCCAGAAGATTTATGTCAAGCCATCGCCGCCGACCCTGCACGATCCGCGCGCCGACTGGAGCCTGGTGCAGGACGAGTTGGCGGCCGCCGCTGGCGACCTCGATCCGACGCGAGATGCGCTGAGCCGGTTGGGGGCCATCGGCGAGGACATCAGCCAGGGCGTCACCGTGGTGATTGCGGGCAACCGGGTGATTTCGGTCGAACGCGGCGATACCACGGGCAACGCCTACGGCCTGGCCTTCGATATCGGCACGACGACGGTGGTCGGGGCGCTGATGGATTTGACCACCGGCCAGGAGGTCGCCGTGGCGTCGGACATCAACGGCCAGCACATCTACGGCGGCGATGTGATCAGCCGCATGAGCGCCACCATGCGCGGTCCCGACTTCGTCGAACGGCTGCACCGGGCGATCCTGGACACCGTGCGCGGCATCGTCACGCGCTGCCTGGAGGCCGCCGACGTGCGGCCGGACCGGGTCTACGAGGCCACGTTCGTCGGCAACACCGTGATGACGCACCTGCTGCTGGGGATCGACCCGTCGCGCATCTCGTATTCGCCGTTTTCGCCGACCACGGTTGACCCGGTGTCGCTGCGGGCGTCGGAGCTCGACTTGCCGGTGCTCCCGTCGGCGTGGGTGTGGGTGGCGCCGGCCGTGGCGAGCTATGTCGGCGGAGACATCGTGGGCGTGATGCTCAGCACGAACCTGGGCCGGCGCCGCGGCACGACCCTGGTGATCGACGTGGGAACCAACGGCGAGATCGTGCTGGCGCACCGGCGGCGACTCTTCGCGACGGCGGCGCCCGCCGGTCCGGCATTCGAAGGCGCCGAGATCACGCGCGGCATGCGCGCGGCGCCCGGGGCGATCGAGCGCGTGCGCATCACCCCGACGTCGGTGGACGTGGACGTGATCGGCGGCGGCGAGCCCGAGGGCATTTGCGGATCAGGGCTGGTGGACGCGGTGGCCGAGCTGCTCCGCGTGGGCGCGGTGGCGCCGAGCGGCCGCCTGCTCTCGCGGGACGAAATGGAGCGGACGCTGCCCGGTCTGGCCGACCGGGTGCGGCCGGACGACACGGGCGGAGAGTTCGTGCTCACCGGAGATCCCGCGTCGCCGGAGGAGAGCATCGCGCTGCATGCGCAGGACATCCGTCGATTGCAGCTGGCGAAGGGCAGCATCCGCTGCGGCACGAACGTCCTGTTGCGCGAGGCCGGCCTACAACCGTCCGACCTCGACCGCGTGATGCTGGCGGGCGCATTTGGCAGCTACATAGAGCCGGCCAAGGCGCTGGCGATCGGCCTGCTGCCGCCGGTTCCCGCCGACGCCGTCGAGGCTATCGGCAACGCCGCCGGCCACGGCGCTCGCATGTGCTTGCTCTCGTTGACGTCGCGCGTGCGTGCCACCGACCTGCCCGGCCACGTGCATTATGTCGAGCTGTCAGCCGTCCCCGATTTCCAGGACCAGTTCGGCGAGGCCATGGGCTTCCCGGCGCCGGACGGGGTGGCGGGCTAGCGGGCAGTTCTCGCGCACGTTGGGGCGAACGGGAGGGTCGACCCGCCCCTCTGATCCCGCACTCACGGTGGGACCGTTGGCTGTTCGGCGAGCTGCCCGCGAGAAAAACTTGCGCACTTGCGCAAGCCAAGCTGTTTAAGCAAGCCCCGCAGGCGCTATGCCGTTTCGGCCATCTCCCGAATCCGCGCGGCCACCACCTTCGCCGCGGCGTCGAGGTACTGGCGGCCCAGCTCGGCCGTGCCGTGCGACGCGTCGTCGCTGACGCCGGTTGGATGGTCGCCCAGATATCCGCCGTCGCGCGCCTCGGTCACGTTGGCGGCGCCGCCGCGCGGCAACTTGGGGCCGCCTACCGGTACGAGATCGGTGTGCACCAACGCTGGGTCCAGGTGGAGCATCAGCGACGTCTCAAACGACCCCGCGTGCCCCGGGATGGAGAATTCCCCGTCGCGTGGAATGGCCTCCAGCGCCGCGCGGGCGATGTCCCAGTAGCTGCCGGCGACGACGTGCATCTCGCGGAAGTCCATGACGAAGTCGCGC
>DAOUKN010000158.1:0-9862 GCA_034421255.1 Chloroflexota bacterium
TCGAGTACCGCCGGCGGTGGCGATCAACGAGGCGGTTGAGCTTGCGAAGCAGTACTGCACGGAGGGCGGGCGGCGTCTCGTCAATGGGGCGTTGGGCACGCACGTGCGGCGCCAGACCGACTCACCGGCCTCGTAGGCAGTAGGCTTGGCTATGGACGCGGACCGACCGGCCGAACCCCCGCAGGGGCCCGAGGAAGAGTCGCAAGACTCGCAGGAGGACCTCGGCGGCGTGATGACGCTGCGCGAGCACCTCCAGGAGCTGCGCACCCGACTCACCATTGCCGTGCTGGCCGTCATTGTGGCGAGCCTGATCGTGTGGCCGTTCAAGGATTTCGTGTTCGAGGTCGTGCAGTATCCGCTGCCGCGCGGGGCCATCTTGCAGCAGATTTCCCCCACGGAGACCCTGTTCACGTTCTTCATGATTTCAATCATCGCCGGGTTGGGTATTGCCAGTCCGATCGTGCTGTATCAAGTGCTGGCGTACGTGGCGCCGGGTCTCTACGAGCACGAAAAGCGCTGGCTGTATTTGAGCATTCCGGCAATCGCGGTGGCGTTCCTCATCGGGGCGGCGTTCGCGTGGTTCGTAGTCTTGCGCTTCACGGTTGGGTTCCTGGCGGGTTTCGCGCCAAGGTCGATTGCGACGGAGTTCACCGTCGCGACCTGGGTCACGTTCGTCCTGCGAATTCTGCTGGCAGTTGGCATTGCATTCGAAACGCCATTCTTCATCTTCGCGTTGGCAAAGATCGGCGTCGTGAAGGCCAGCACCCTCGGCAAGTACCGCCGCTACGCCATAGTCGCGATCGTGATCCTAGCTGCGGTCATCACGCCCACGCCCGACCCCTTCACCCAGCTATCGGTAGCCGTGCCGGTCTACGCCCTCTATGAGATCGGCGTGGTGCTGGCCCGCGTGGCGGCGCCTGAGGATGAACCGGAGGAGGCCGACGGCCCGGCCGGCGCCGAACCGGCGGTGAGCGTCTAGACGGAGACGCGCGGCCTGCGGTCATAGCTTCTGCGTGGGCGGCGTGGCCGGCAGATCGAGCTTGAGTTCGCGCAGCTCGCGCCGCATATCGGCCGGTGGAGCGGCTGATACCTGCCAGCGGTCGCCGCCCGGAGCGGTGAATTCAAGCGTCCACGCGTGGAGCAGTTGACGCGAGGCCAATGGCGGCTGTGGCCCATAGCGCGGATCGCCCACCACCGGGTGGCCGATGGATGCCAGGTGCACGCGGATTTGGTGCGTGCGCCCGGTCCGCGGGCCCACGTCGAGCAGCGCGGCGCTCCCGCTCGCCGCATGCACCGTATAGGAGGTCTGGGCCGGGCGGCCTGACCGGGTGACGGCCATGTGGGTGCGGCGGGTCGGATGACGGCCAATGGGGGCATCGATCTCGGCGGTTGCGACGGTTGGGCGGCCGTGTACCCCGGCCAGGTAACGCTTGCGGACTTCGCGGCGCTCGAACGCCCGCTGCAGCGAGAGGTAGGCCGCTGCCGTCCGCGCAATGAGGACGACGCCCGAGGTATCGCGATCCAGGCGGTGCACGATGCCCGGACGGCGCCGATGGCCAATGTCGGCCACCTCCGGATAGTGGGCGACGAGCCGATGGGCAAGCGTCGCCGGCTCATCGGCGGATCCCGGGTGCATGACCACCCCCGGAGGCTTGTCCACGACGACGAGATCTGGCGTCTCGAGCAGCACGGCCAGCGGGCTGGGATCGGGCGCCAGCGGGCTTTCCGCTTCCACGACGGCAACCACGACGCGATCGCCGGCCGACACGCGATAGTCGGGATCCTGCGCCTCGTCATTGACCAGGACTTGCTCGGCCTGTATCAGCCGGGCCGCGCGCGAGCGGCTCAACGCCGGGGCGGCATCGGCCACAAAGCGGTCCAGCCGTCGTCCGGTGGCGGAGTCAGAGACGACGAGGGGTTGCGAGGCCGCGCTCACGGTCGTGACCGGCCCGTCACATCCGCGCCCCCGCCTGGCCGCTGCCTATACTCGTGCCGGGCGCGCCCGGTTCGGGCCGTCCTTCTCATGGGGAATGGCTCCGGCGGTGCTGCGGCGCAATAGCAATGTCCTGCTCGAGATCACGGAAACCGTGCTCCTGGCATTGCTCATTTTCTTCGGCACGCGGATGGTGGTGCAGAACTTTCGCGTGGACGGCGGCAGCATGGTGCCCGTGCTCGAGAACGGAGAATTCCTCCTTGTGAACAAGCTGGCATACGTCGCCGCGAAGCCCGACCGCGGCGACGTGGTCGTGTTTCGATCTCCAGCCAACCCCGAGGAAGACCTGGTGAAGCGAATCGTCGGGCTGCCCAATGAGACGATCGAATTCCACGACGGCGGCGTATACGTGGATGGGCGTCGCCTGGATGAAGACTCGTACTTCGCCGGCGTCACCGCACCCGGGATGGACCGCAGCGTGGTCGTTCCCGAGCAGGGGTACTACGTGCTCGGCGACAATCGAGGGCAAAGCATCGATTCGCGACGCTTCCGCATCGTGCCGGAGGCGGCGATTGTCGGGAAGGTCTGGCTGGTGTATTGGCCGGTGGGCAGCTTTGGCGTGCTGCACGGCGCCAATCCGGGCTTCGAGCCGGCGCCGGAACGCATCAGCCTGCTCCCGGCGGCGTAGCCTGCGGCGTTTCCTCGTCGCTGGGCCACGCCTCGATGAGTCGGCGCTTCGTTTGGTCCAACGATTCCGGAAGCACCTTGGTGTCGGCCGTCACGGCCATGAAGCTCGTATCGCCCTCCCAGCGGGGCACGAGATGAAAATGCAGATGGGAGGGGATGCCGGCGCCCGCGGCGCGGCCGAGGTTCATCCCGACATTGAACGCATCAGGTCCCAGCGCGTCGCCCAGCGCCATCCGCCCTTGCGTCAAGAGGTGCATCTGCTCTGCCGCTTCATCGGGCGTCAGGTCCACGATGTCCGCCACGTGGCGGTAGGGCAGCACCATGAGGTGCCCGTTGTTGTAGGGAAACAGATTGAGGGTGGCGTACGTCAGCCGCCCGGCCTTGACGATGAGCTCCGGGAGTCCGGCCGCGGTCTTCCGGTCGATGCAAAACGGGCAGTCGGACGTCTTGTCATCCGCCGCCGCTACGTACTCCAATCGCCACGGGCTCCAAAGTCGCTGCGAGACCATCTGGGTGTCCCGGGGGCCTGTCTGCGGATGGTACCGAGCATGGCGCGCTCGCGCTGATACGATCAGCGCATGAGCCTTAGCCGCTTTCACAGTCCGGTTGCCCGGGCCATGGAGCAGAACCCGCTGCGGCCGAACTGGTCGATGCAGCGGCCCGGTGTGCTGAGCCTGGCCTTCGGGTTTCCAGACGCCGCGAGCTTTCCGTACGACGATCTCGGGCGCGTGACCCACGATCTCATGGCGCAGCGGAATGCCGACGCGCTGCAGTACGGACCCGTCTCCGGTCCCGAGCCGCTGCGGACCTTTGTCGCGGACTGGGTGCGGGCGACCGAGGGCCTTCCGGTGGGTCCCGAACACGTGCTCATTACGAGCGGCGCGTCGCAGGCCATTGTGCTCACCGCTCGTTTGCTGGTGCCGGCCGGCGGGACCATTTTGGTTGAGTCGCCCACCTTCATCGGCGCGCTGTGGTTCTTGCGTGGCCTGGGACTCCAGGTCGTTGGGGTTCCGACGGACGAGCAGGGGATTGACCCGGACGCGCTCGAAGGCACGGTGCGGCGCCTGCGCGACGCGGGAACCGAAGCCAACGTCGTCTACACCATGCCCACCGTCCACAATCCGATCGGCACCAATGCGTCGGATGCCCGCCGGCGGGCGCTCGCCGACCTCGCGCACCGTCTCGACCTTGTGCTTCTCGAAGATGACGCCTACGGCGATCTGATCTTCGACGGCAGCCGCCCGACGGCGTTGTATGAGCTGGCCGGATCCGAGCGGGTCATCAAGATGGGTACCTTCTCAAAGCTCGTCGCCGGCGGCATGCGGTTGGGCTGGGCCCTGGCCGATCCGGACGACGTGGCGACGATGTGCAGCTTGAAGGCCGACAGTGCGAGCAGTCCCTTCGCGGCGTGGACGGCGGCGGAATACTTGAGCGGCGGCGCGTTGGCCGAGCGCGTGCCCGCGCTGCGCACGCTCTATCGAGCCCGGCGTGACGCCATGCTCGAAGAACTGGAGCCGTTGGCGCGGCTTGGCTGCACCTGGACGCGTCCGGTGGGCGGCTTCTTCGTGTGGCTCACGCTGCCCGAGGGAACGGATAGCGAGGCGATTCGTCCCGCGGTTGAGGACCACGGCGTCACCTATCTGGCCGGCCACCACTGCTTCGCGGACGGCGCACGCCGCCGGGACATTCGGCTGGCGTATAGCTATCTGCCCGAAGATCAGATTCGAGAAGGCGCGCGGCGACTGGTGCGGGGGCTAGAGGCAGTCCTGGCGAACTAGGGGAGACGCCTCGCCGCCGATGCGGACTGCCGCGGCACTGTGGCGCCCGCGCCCGACGCGGACCCGTCGCTCGGCGTGACCGGCGCCGTCCACTCCACCGCCACTGCGGCCCAGGAAAGGCCGGCCCCGAAGCCCACCAGGACCAGGCGGTCGCCCTGGTTCACGCGCCCCTGATCGACGGCCTCGCAGAGGGCGATGGGGATCGACGCCGACGACGTATTGCCATACACGTCGGCATTGACGATGACCCGCTCGTCCGGCAGGCGAAGCTCATTGGCGACGGCGTCGATTATCCGCAGATTCGCTTGATGCGGGATGAAGAGATCGAGTTCGCTGGGCTGCCAGCCGGCGCGCGCCATGGCCACGGCCGCCGCGCGGACCGTGGCCTTGACGGCGAATTTGTAGACCGCTCGCCCATTCATCGAAAGCAGATGCAGGCGGTCACGGACCGTTTCCGTGCTCGCTGGAAGCTTGCTGCCGCCGGCGGGAATGTGCAGCAGCGGAGCTCCGCTTCCGTCGGAGCCCAGCGAATTCCCGCGTATCCCTCCCGTCGCGCTGCCTTGCATGACGACGGCACCGGCGCCGTCGCCGAACAGCACGCAGGTCGAGCGGTCGGTCCAGTCCACGACCCGTGACATCGTCTCGGAGCCAATCACCAGCACGGTCTGGGCCGACCCGGCGTCGATCAGCGCGCGCCCGATTTCCAGCCCGTAGGTGAAGCCGGCGCAGGCGGCATTGAGATCGAACGCGCCCGCGCTGCGGGCACCAATCGCGTCCTGAATCAGGTTGGCCGTTGCCGGCATGGGCGTTTCTGGCGTGAGCGTGGCCACGATGACCATGTCGACGTCGGCCGCCGACAGGCCCGCTTGCGCCAGGGCGCGCGTGGCCGCGTCGAATCCCAGGCTGAACGTCGAGTCTCCGTCATCCGCGATTCGCCGCTGCCGGATGCCGGTACGTGACACGATCCAGGCATCGGTGGTGTCGACCATGGACTCGAGATGGGTATTGGTCCAGATCTGCTCTGGCACCGCCATTCCCCATCCAACGATCGTGGCCGACATGGAACCTCTCGGTGTAGAAGAAAAGCAGCCGCCGTGGCGGCCTGCGTCGCAGAATAGCGCGAAGCTGATTCTTGTTCGACCGGCTGCGGACGGCACGCAAATGGCGTTCGGGGACCCATCCCGCGATATACTCGCTGCGGCGCGCTTATCCCATGCTTGCGCCAGCCCTCATGGCATCAGCACGGATTTCCATGGACGATCGAGTCGTCATTACAGGCTATGGGGCGGTGACCCCACTCGCGGATAACGCCGACGAGACTTGGCGGGCCGTCCTGAGCGGACAAAGCGGCATCGGGCGGATCACGGCCTTCGATCCTGCGGAGTTTACGTCTCAGATCGCGGGCGAGGTCACCCCGTGGGACCCCAAGGCCAAGCTCGGATCCAAGCACGCGCGCCGCACCGATCGATTCACCCAGTTTGCGCTGGAGGCGTCACGGGCGGCCCTCGAGCATTCGGGTGTCGAAATCACCGATGCCAATCGCCATCGCGTCGGCGTCTACATCGGCACCGGCATTGGTGGCCTGGTGTTCCTGCAGAACCAGACCGATGTGTTGCGCGAACGCGGACCGTCCCGCATAAGCCCGTTCCTCATTCCGCTCATCATCGGGAACATGGCCGCGGGCATGGTTTCCATGGAATACGGGATCGAGGGTCCCAATCTCGCCGTGGTTTCCGCCTGTGCGACCGGCGCGCACTCCATCGGGGAGGCGGCTGAAGTCATCAGGCGCGGCGAGGCGGACGTCATGCTGGCGGGCGGCACGGAAGGCGCGATCTCACCCATAGGTCTTGCCGGCTTCTGCGCCGGTCGGGCGCTTTCGACGCGAAACGACGAGCCGGAGCGCGCATCGCGTCCGTTCGATAGGGATCGGGATGGATTTGTCGCCGCCGAGGGCGCCGGCGTCCTGATTCTCGAGTCCTATGCCCATGCCACGGCGCGAGGGGCCGAGATCTGCGGCGAGCTGCTGGGGTACGGCGCGTCCGCCGACGCCTTCCACATGACTCAGCCGCCCGCCGATGGCCGAGGCGCTCGTCTGGCCATGGAAAACGCCCTGCGAAACGCCCGGCTCGACAGCGCCGACATCGACTACGTCAACGCGCACGGAACCGCCACTGAACAGGGTGACGCCGCCGAGACCCAGGCCCTGAAGGGCGTCTTCAATAGCGGGGCAGCGGATGTTCCAATCAGCTCCACGAAGTCAATGATGGGCCACCTCATCGGCGCCGCGGGCTCCGTGGAGCTCATCCTGTGCCTGCAAGCCCTGCGAGACAACGTGGCGCCGCCGACGATCAACTACGAGTCGCCGGACCCGGCGTGCGACTTGGACTATGTGCCCAACCAGGCTCGCGAGTTGCCGCTCCGGCGAGTGATGTCGAATAGCTTCGGATTCGGGGGCCAGAACGCCGCGCTCATCGTCGGCTCAGACGCCGGCTGAGGGTGGCCGCCGCGGAGTGAACGTCAACGTTCGGCAGCGCTTGGCAGCCGTGCTCGATGCGATGCGCGATCTCAATCTCGCCGAGCTCGAAATTCGCATCGGCTCGGAACGTATCAGTCTCAGACGCGCCGGCATGGCGTCGACGCAGGCGCCGACGTCAGTTTCGGCGACAGCCAAGCCCGATGAGCCGCCGGGTCACCTGGTGCGGGCGCCGCTTGCCGGCACGTTTTTCGCCACGCCCAAGCCCGGCGACCCCGCGTTTGTGCAAGTCGGGCAGCAGATTCACGAGGGCGACCTGGTCGGTCTCGTCGAGGCCATGAAGGTATTCAACGAAGTTCTGTCCGACGTCGACGGTCGTGTGGCGCGTGTTCTGGTGCGCAGCGGTGACGGCGTGGCTGCGGGCCAGCCGCTGATGCGCGTGGACGCGGAAGCCTCGTCTCAGGGTGGGTATCCTTAGCGCATGTCAACCGTGATCGCAGCGGTTCGCCGCCGCCCGACCATCGTGGTGTCCGACGCGCTGTTGATCGGCGCCTTCACGGTGATGATGTGGCCGGCGGCGCACGCCAAGGTCGAGGCCGAACCGGTTCCCTACACCTTGCAGGTGTTGATGGTGCTGCTGGCCGGCCTGCTGCTCGGCCCCTGGCGCGCCGGCGCCTCCATGGGTCTCTACGCCATCATCGGCTTCGCCGGAGCGCCCATATTCGCGCGCGGCGGCGGACCGGCCTACTTCTTCTCGCCGACGGCCGGCTACATCTACGGATTTGTCATCGCGGCGGTGGTGGTGGGCCTGGTCGCGCAATTCCTTCGCCGGCGATTCGAGGCGAGTTCGGACGGCAGCCAGGGGGTGATCGAGCGATTCGCCAAGGTCGAGTTGCCGGCCGCCCTCTCGGGCATTCCGATCATCTACATCTTTGGCGTCAACCACCTTGCCCTGTACTATCTGCTCGCCACTGACAAGTCCAATCCGTGGGGGCTGGCCTGGCTCAATGGCGCCGGGATATTCATCTGGTACGACGCCATCAAGGCCGCCATCGCGGCGACTATTGCGAGCAGTGCCGGGCTACACAGAGAGAGGTAAGGCGTGGGGACCTTCGAACGCGTAGTGGCCGTTATTGCCGACAAGCTTGATATTCCCGCCGAGGACATCGCGCAGGAATCGAAGTTTGTCGAGGATCTAAACGCCGACTCGCTGGACCAGGTTGAGCTGATCATGGCGCTCGAGGACGAGTACGACATCACGATTCCCGACGAAGACGCTCAGAAGATTGTCTCCGTCAAGGACGCGTTGGACTACATCGAGACGAACGTCGAGTCCGGCTAACGCGATCGCGGATCGGCACAGCCTCCGGGCCTCGCTGAGCCGGTCGCGTCCGGTGCCGCCGAATGATGGGCTGGCTGCGCCTTGGCGCGTTGCCCGCGGGTACTATCGACAGCGGCGACGACATCTATTGACCCTGAGAGCAAGCCAATGACCGTCGTGCAGCCGTCTCGGGCCGACTCAGCCGCCGCACACTTCGAGGCGGCGCGCGAAGTCTTGGTTGCCGGCATCTCGGGGACGGCGCGCGAAAACGCGGCGTTGGGGCAGGCCATGCTCGCGGCCAGCGGGGAAGGCCCCTATATCGTTGCGCCGGATGGCAGCCGATTCCTCGATTACTTCACGGGCTTCGGCTCCGTGATCCTCGGGTATGACCACGCCGGCGTGCGCGCGGCGATCGAGCGGGCGCTCGACATGGGAATCATCCACGGTCCCGAGACGGTCTATCAGGAGCAGCTTGCGCGACGCATCGTGGACCTGGTGCCGTCCGCCGAAATGGTGCGCTTCGCCAATTCGGGCTCGGAAGCCACCATGGCGGCGATCCGTCTCGCGCGAGCACATACCCAGCGGGCGAAGATTCTCAAGTTCGAGGGCCACTTCCACGGCATCCACGAGCACGTGCTCTACAACACGCACCCGGAGCCTCGCACGGTCACGTCCGGCGAGATCGTGGAGACCTCCGCGGATTCAGCGGGCATCCCTGCCGCGTTCGCCGACGCCGTGATCGTGGCGCCGTGGAACGACCTTTCGGCCGTGACCCATGCCTTCGAGCGTCATGGGGCGGACATCGCCGCCGTCATAATGGAGCCGATCAACTACAACGCCGGCGGTCTGCTGGCGGACACCGGGTACCTGCGGGCCGTGCGCGAGATCACGCGCGATCACGGCAGCGTGCTGATCTTCGACGAGGTCTTGTCGGGATTCCGCACCGGCACCGACTGTGCGCAGGGCTTCTACGGCGTGACGCCCGACGTGACGCTGTTGGGCAAGGCGGTGGCGAACGGCGTGCCGCTGGCGGTCATCGCGGGTCGGCGTGAGCTGATGTCGGAGCTCGCGCCGCTGGGCCAATCGGCGCACAGCGGGACCTACTCCGGCCACATCTTCGGCGTCAAGGCGGCGCTGGCCACCCTCGATGCGCTGGAAGCTCCCGGCGTCTTCGACGGCGAATCGGGCCTGCTGGCGATGTCCGAGCAGTTGTACAGCGGTTTGCGCGACATCTTCGAGCACCGGGACATTCGTTGCCGCGTGCAGGGCGTCGGCCCGCGATTCGCGCTGTACTTCGGTCTAGACCCGGACGTGGAGCCGCGCGCCTATCAGGACATTGCCGGACACGACTCCGACACTCTGAAGCAGTTCGCGCGGGCGTGCTACGCGCGCGGCGTCTACTTCCACGTATACGAAGTGGTGGTCGGCCACCACGGCTTCGGGACCGCACATGACGCAAAGATCATCGACGAGACGTTGGACCGGGTGGACGCCGCGTGTGTGGACCTGGCGGCTGACTGAGGCCCGAGCGCCCTAGAAGAGTCCCGTCGCGACGGACGATTGCGCCCAGGCGAGGATGCCGCCGCCGACGATTCCAAGCGCCAGCGTCGCGCCGGCGGTGGCCGCGATGACGGTGGTGTGCAGGTCGGCCACGGCGGCGGAGGGCGAGC
>DAOUKN010000159.1:0-3680 GCA_034421255.1 Chloroflexota bacterium
AGCCGGCCCTGCTCGTGTGTCAGCGCGGTGCCCATCGATGCCACGGTGTTGGCGAAGCCGAACTGGTGGGCGGCGATGGCGTCCATGTAGCCCTCCACCAGCACGGCCTCGCGCTCCCGCCGGATGGCGTCCGCCGCCAGGTTGAAGCCGTAAAGATGGTTTCCCTTGCGGAAGGTGTCGCTCTCGCGTGAGTTCAGGTACTTGGGCGTCGCGTCGCCCAGGGCGCGCGCGCCAAATCCGATCACCGTCCCGCGCCGCTCGCTGATAGGGAAGATCAGGCGGTTGAAGAAATAGTCGCGCGGCGGTCCGTCGTCGTCGCGGACCAGTCCCGTGGCGCTCAGCGTCTCCGCGTCGGCGCCCAGCTGGCGCAGATGCGTGGTGACCGGCGATCCGTGCGCCGGCGCGAAACCCAGGCGGAACGCGGCAAGCATCTCCTCCGACACCCCGCGCTCGTCCAGATAGTCTCGGACGGCGGCGGCCTCGCGCGCTTCGCGCAGCAACCGGTGCATCAGGTTGGCCGCTTCTTCCAGCGCCGCCCGTGTGCTCCGCCGCTGGCGGTCCGCCTCGGGATCTCGGTCCTGCGCCCGCAGCTCCACCCCGGCCTCGCCGGCCAGCAGCCGCAGCGCATCCGGAAAGCTGCTGCCGTCGCGCCGCATGACGTAGGTGAATAGGTCGCCGCCCTCGCCGCAGCCAAAGCAGCGAAACGTGCCGCGATCGCCAAAGACGAAGAAGGACGGCGTCTTTTCCGTGTGGAACGGGCACAGCCCCTTGAGGTACCGACCCGAGCGCTGCAAGCGCACGTCGCGACCAATGACTTCAGCCGCATTCAGCCGGGATTTGATGTCCTCAACAGGCGAAGCCACGCGGCCTCCCAAGGCGTGCGACTGGTCGCCCTAGATTCTAGTCCCTGGCCGCCGACGATTGGCGCCGGACGTACGTCAGCCCGCCTGAACGGCGTGCGGGGCGGTAACCTCAATCTCAACCATCTCAAACCGGGTCGAAATCGTGGGGGCGGGCTCGCCGAACTCCCTGTAGGAGTCGAGCACGTCCTCGGCGATGGGTTCGCTGTGGTTCGCGATGGCCTCGTCGATGGACGTCCTCGGCTCCGGGAGCGGCTCCCCATCCTCGAGAATCGCCTCAATGTGAAACACCAGCGCCTCGCGGATCATCGCCAGCATCTCGTCCCACGATTCTCCGGTGCTGACGCAGCCCGGGACGTCCGGCACGTAGGCGGCGTAGTTGTTGGACGTCTGCTCGAAGACGACAGCGAACGTGAGCCTCATCGACGTTCTCTCTCGATGCCAGCCTGTTTCATGATACTGGCCCAGAGCTTCGGCCCCACGTCGTCGCTGGGTTTGCCAGGGATCGTGACCTTGCCCGGCTTGACTGGGTGGCGAAACTGCCGGTGGCTCCCCCGTGTGGTCACATGGTGCCAGCCGTCGCGCTCCACCATCCGGATCGCGTCCCGCACCTTCGGCATGGATTAGGCGGCCCGATTCGGGTCGGACTGGTGATTCTGGGTCACGCCGTTGAAGCTAGCGATCCCGTTCGATTTCGGCCAAACGGGCATGGGCGGCGGCCATGCGGGAGACGGGGACGCGGAAGGGCGAGGCGCTGACGTAGTCGAGGCCGAGCTGCTCGCAGATTTGAATCGAGTCCGGATCGCCGCCGTGCTCGCCGCAGATGCCCATTTCGATGTCGGGATCTGCCGCCCGTCCCTGCTCCACCGCAAGGCGCAGCAGCGCCCCAACGCCGTCCGGGTCCATGACCTGGAACGGATTCGAGGGCAGGATCTCTGACTCGACATAATCTATGAGGAACTTGCCTTCGGCGTCGTCGCGCGAGATGCCGTAGGTGGTCTGGGTCAGGTCGTTGGTGCCGAAGCTGAAGAAGTCCGCGACCTCCGCGAGCGCCCCGGCCGTCAGGCAGGCGCGGGGGACCTCGATCATGGTGCCGAACTCGTAGGACACCTCGGCGCCCCTGGCGCGCACCACGTCGTCAGCGACCGCGTGCAGCCGCCCCTCCACCTTCCGCAACTCGTTCACGTGGCTGATCAGCGGAATCATGATCTTGGGACGCGGTTGGAGGCCGGCGGCGCTCAGCTCCAGCGCCGCTTCGATGATCGCGCGCACCTGCATCTCGTAGACCTCGGGCTGCTGGATGCCCAGGCGACAGCCCCGCAGGCCGAGCATGGGGTTGACCTCTTGAATCTCCTCGACGCGGCGCAGCATGCGCTCGATGTGCGCCCGTCGCTCTGGGTCGGCGTCGTCGGCGGTGAGCGACGCCAGCTCGGCGGCGAGCGGCTCGTGGTCCGGCAGGAACTCGTGCAGCGGCGGGTCGAGCAGCCGGATCACGACCGGGAAGCCGTCCATGGCGCGCAGAATGCCGACGAAGTCCTCGCGCTGGATCGGCAGCAGCCGGTCGAGGGCCTTCTGCCGCTCCTCGACGGTCTCGGCCAGGATCATCTCCTGCACGATGGGCAGGCGGTCGCCCTCGCGGAACATGTGCTCGGTGCGGCAGAGCCCGATGCCCTCGGCGCCGTGCTCGCGGGCCAGCACCGCCTCTTCCGGGGTGTCGGCGTTGCCCCAGGTGCTCAGCCGCCGGATTTCATCGGCCCAACTCAGCAGGACCTTCAGCTCGGGCGTCATCGAGCCGGGGATCAGCGGCGGGGCGCCCGTCAGCACCTCGCCGTCCGTGCCGTCGACGGTGATCACGTCGCCGGCGTTCACCGTGACGCCGTGCGCGGTGAACTGCTTCGCGTCGAGGTCGAGGCGCAGGGCGTCGCAGCCCACGACGGCCGGGATGCCGAGCTGGCGCGCCACGATGGCGGCGTGGCTGGTCGCGCCGCCGCGCGCCGTCAGGATGGCCGCCGAAACGGCCATGCCGTGGAAATCGTCGGGTGAGGTCTCGGGCCGCACCAGGATTACCGGGTGGTCGGCGTCCGCCAGCTCCGCGGCCTCGTCGGCGGTGAACACCACCTGCCCGTGCGCCGCGCCCGGCGACGCGTTGAGCCCGGTGGCGATGGGATGGTCCCAGTGCGCCGGATCCACGCGTGGATGCAGCACCGCGCCGACCTGCTCCGGCTCCACTCGCTGGACGGCAGTCGTCTTGTCGATGACGCCTTCGCGCACCAGGTCGACGGCGATCTTGACGGCCGCCGCCGGGCTGCGCTTGCCCGCGCGCGTTTGCAGCATGTAGAGCTTGCCGGACTCAATGGTGAACTCCAGGTCCTGCATCTCGCGGTAGTGCTGCTCCAGCCGCGTGGCGTAGGCCTCGAACTGGCCGAAGACCTCCGGCATCGAGGTTTCGAGCGTGGCGATCGGCGTCGGCGTGCGGACCCCGGCCACCACGTCCTCGCCCTGCGCATTCAGCAGATACTCGCCGAAGAGCTCCCGCTCGCCGGTGTTGGGGTTGCGCGTGAAGGCCACTCCCGTGCCCGAGGTCTCGCCCATGTTGCCGAAGACCATGGTCTGGACGTTGACCGCCGTGCCCCAGTCGTCCGGCAGCCCGTGCACCCGGCGATAGTCCACCGCGCGGCGCCCAAACCACGAGTCGAACACCGCGCGGATGGCGTGATCGAGCTGCCGGCGCGGGTCGTCGGGAAACTCGGCGTTGGTGGCGTCGCGAATGATTTGGCGAAAGTCATCGGCCACGGTCTGCCAATCCGACGCGCTGAGCTC
>DAOUKN010000160.1:0-6538 GCA_034421255.1 Chloroflexota bacterium
GGTGGAAGGATGACCGCGGCTGCCGCCACCGGCCCCGCCCAGGCCCCGCGCCCGGCCTCGTCGACCCCGGCGATGCGCCGGAGGCCGCGCTGCAGCACCGCATGCTCGTGGGAGAGATCGCGGATCCGAGGCTGGGAGGAGGCGGGAACCACACACCCCCTCGGACGCTGCTAGGCCCGCCGCTCCTTGACCCGAGCGGCGCGACCGACGCGGTCGCGGAGATAGTACAGCTTGGAGCGCCGCACCTTGCCGCGGCGCGTCACTTCGATGTCCCGCACGATCGGCGAGTGCAGCAGGAACGTGCGCTCGACGCCGAGGCCATGCGTCACGCGCCGCACGGTGAAATTCTCATTCACCCCGCCGCCGCGTCGACGAATCACCGTGCCCTCGAAGACCTGCACGCGCTCGTTGTCGCCTTCGCGCACCGTGACGTGGACGCGCACGGTATCCCCGACCTGGAATTCGGGAACCTCGTCCCGCAGTTGGGCGCGTTCGAACTCGTCGATGAGGCTTGCCATGGAATTGCTGCTCGCCGGGACGCCATCTACCCGCCGGGGAGATGACACGGGAATCCGCTGCGCCCATGGTGGGCGCGGGACGCCACCCTACCACAAGGCGGGCGCGATGCTGGCCGACACGTCACAAATATCACCACCAACGTTTCGCATTGTTTCTATACTGAATTTATCCATGGCGCTGTGAGCCACCTGCTCCATGACCCGTCGCCAGATGCTCATCACCACTGTTGCCGGTGGCATTGGCACCGCCGCCGCTGCCGCCGCGGGCTGGACCGCGTTCGTGGCCGTGCGCGAGGCCAAGCTCGCGGGTCAGTTTCGCCAGGGCGCGGTCGTAGACGGGGAAGACCTGGCCGGCCTGACGTTCGACGAGTCCGTGGCGCGTGCGCGGGCTCGGTGGGGTCCCTACATCGAGAGTCCCATCGTCCTGCGGCTGGGCGGGCGCCGTTGGATGCCGTCCGCCGACGAGATCGGCATTTCGGTGGACTTCATGACGCCCCTTCGCGAGGCCTACGCCTGGCGTCGCGATGCGGCGCTGACCGATCAAGTCCTCGGCCGCGCGGCCACCGGACCAGGTGAATTCGAGGGGCACACGGTCGTCAACTTCGACCCGACGGCACTCCAGGCGTACCTGGAGCGCATCGCCGCCTCGGTGCACCTCGACCCGGTGGACAGCGTGCTGCGGATCGAGGAGCAGGCCGGACGGCGCCGTCTCGTCGTCGACCCGTCGCGCGAGGGCCGACAGCTCGCGCCCGCCGGCTATGCGGAGAGCGTGGCCGCCAATCTGCGGCCGCCGACGCGTCTCGTCGTCGACCTGGCGTCCGAGGTCATCGCGCCGGCCGTGGTCGAAGACCAGCTCGACCCGATTGCCGCTGATGCCGCTCGCTTGCTCGACGGGCACATCGGAATCACCACGTCGTTGGCGAGCTGGGAAGTGGCGCGGGACTCGCTGGTATCCGACGTCGCCATTGTCGGTCCCGCCCGCGATCCGGAGATCGAGATTTCCCTCGACTATGCGTCCTTCGAGCGCCTCGCGCGCCAGGTTGCGGACCAACTCCGCGTTACTCCGGTCGATCCGCGCATCCGCATGGGCGCGTCAGGCGAAGTCGTCCCGTTGGATGAGGGCCAGGCAGGTCGACGGGTCGACGTTGAGAAGCTCTGGACGCGCGTGCAGACGGCGTTTGCCAGCGGTGAGTCGGCGGTGCAGGTGCCGATCGTCGTCGTCAAGCCCGACGTCAGTCGACTGACCGCCAAGGCGCTGCAGTTCGACAACGTCATCGCCGTCGGCGAGTCGCTCTTTTGGGGATCCGAGGACAACCGGATCCACAACATCGACCATGGGTCGCGGCTCATCGATGGCGCCATCATTCCGCCGGGCGAGTCGTTCTCCCTCAACGAGACGGTCGGTCCGATCACGATCGCGAACGGCTTCGTGGAAGGGCTGGTCATTGCGCCGACACGCACCGAGCCCGGCGTGGGCGGCGGCATCTGCCAGGTTTCAACCACCCTGTTTCGGGCGCTGTTTTGGGCCGGGCTGCCCATCGATGAGCGTTGGCAGCATGTCTATCGCGTGGGGTACTACGAGCTGGGCGAGGACAGCCCGCCCGGATTCGATGCCGCGATCTGGCAACCGCGACAGGACCTGCGGGCGACGAACGACACCCCCAACTACCTCTTGATTCGACGCGAGTTCGATCCGCTGCGGCAGAGCCTGCGCTTCAAGATTCTCGGCGCGCCGATCGGGCGGGAGGTCACGCTCGATTCGACGCGCGCGGACCTCGCCGAACCGCCGCCGCCGGTGGTCGTGGCCAACCCCGAGCTTGAACCGGGCGAGGTCAAGCAAACGGACTCAGCCCGTGAGGGCATGAAGACCGTCATCTACCGCCACGTGGCGCTTGGCGACCAGGTGCTCTTCAAGGACCAGTTCGCGTCGCTCTTCAGAGCCTGGCCGGAGCGCTGGGAGGTGGGGCCGAACGAGGACGGGTCCCTGGACGTGAGCCAGATTCCAGACTACGTGCCGCCCGGAGGAGAGTCGCCCGAGAACGGCGAGGCGCCGGCGGACAACGGGGAGTCGTCCGCCCAGTCGTAGCCGCCGTGTTGCATAATGGCGGCCCAGGGCAGCCTTGCGGCTGCTCGACGTTTCTCGCCTTTACGTTTGGAGCACGGTCGTATGTTGCGAATCCGCCTGGCGCGGCTTGGTCGAAGAAACCGCCCGCACTATCGGGTGGTCGTGGCCGAGCGCCGCTCGGGTCGTGACGGCCGCCGCGTCGACGAGCTGGGTCACTACGACCCCCTCACCGAACCGTCCACCGTGGTGCTGGATGTCCAGCGCACCGAGGAGTGGATCCGCAAGGGCGCCCAGCCCACCGAGCGCGTGCGCAAGCTGCTGGCGATTGCGCGCGAGGCCGCGGCCGCCGCGCCTGCCGGCAACGGCGAGTAGACCGGACCGGTGGACGAGCTGATCGAATTCATCGGCCGGAACCTAGCCACGGTGCCCGATGAGGTGCGCGTGGAGCGATTTCGGCGCCACCACCTGCACGTCTACAAGCTGTTCGTCGACCCCCAGGACATGGGTCGGGTGATCGGGCGACAGGGCCGGGTGGCCATCGCGATCCGGGCCGTCATGCAGGCGGCGCCCATCAGCCAGGGCCGGCGGCTCGCGCTGGACATCCAGGAGGCGAGCTAGGCGTTCGCGTCCCGCAGAGGCGCGTCGCGGCGCCGGGGGATTCCGGCGTACGCTTGACCGACCGCTGCTAGGTCTGAGAGCCGGAGGGCGTTCGTGCGCTTCGATGTCGTCACCATCTTCCCCGGCATGCTGGAACCCGTGCTGGCGGCCAGCCTGCTGGGCAAGGCGCGCGACCGCGGGCTGATCGACATCCAGGTCCACGACCTGCGCCGCTGGGCGGACCCGCCCCACCGACAGGTTGACGACTACGCCTACGGCGGCGGGCCCGGCATGCTCATGAAGCCGGAGCCGATCGTGCGCGCCGTCGAGGAGCTGCGCACCGCGGACGCGTGGACCGTGCTGCTCTCGCCGCAGGCTCCGCCCCTCACGCAGCCGGCTGTGCGGCGCCTGGCCGGGCGGGAACACCTCATCCTCGTCTGCGGGCGCTACGAGGGCGTCGACGACCGGGTGCGCGATCTGGTCATCGATGAAGAAATCAGCATCGGCGACTACGTCGTCGCCGGCGGCGAGGTGCCGGCCCTGGTGCTCATCGAGGCAATCTCGCGGCTGATTCCGGGCGTCGTCGGATGCGAAGACTCGGTGCGGGACGAGTCGCACGCCGCAGGATTGCTGGAGCACCCGCAATTCACACGCCCGGAGGACTTTCGCGGTCGGCGCGTGCCGCCGACGCTGCTCAGCGGCGACCACGGGCGCGTGGCGGACTGGCGGCGGGCGTATGCGCTCCGGCGCACCCTCGACCGCCGGCCCGACTTGCTGTCCGAGTGCGATCTCACGGACGCGCAGCGACGGGAGCTCGCCGAGTTCGATCTCGACCGGCCGGCGGGTGCGCGTCGCCAGCCCTGCGCACGGGCCTCGGATGGCGACGCCGAGGCGCTCCCGTGAGCGATGTCGCGATCCTGCACGACCTCGAGGCACGGCTGGCGCTCACGGCCGGGGTCGACATCGTCGCCAACACCGTCAAGTGCACCATGGGCCCGCGAGGACGCAACGTGGCCTACCGGGGAGAGATTGGCCCGCCGAAGATCACGCATGACGGGGTATCCGTCGCGCGGGACATCCAGCTCCGTAACGGATTTCTGCAGACCGGCGCGGCCATCGTCACGGAGGCGTGCCGCCTGACGAACGCTTCCGCCGGGGACGGCACGACGACTGCCGCCGTGCTCACGCAGGCCCTGACGCATGAAGCGCAGCGGCTGGTGGCCGCGGGCGCGGATCCGATGCGCCTGCGGCGGGGGCTTGCGGCCGCCGTCCTGCGCGTCGACCAGGCGGTGCGCGAGCAGGCCAGGCCGATCACCACCATGCGCGAGACGGCCTGGGTGGCCGGGCTGGCGGCGCACGATGCGGACCTCGGCGAGATCATTGCCGGCATCTTCGACCGGTATGGGCTGGCGGCGGCGGTCACCGTCGAGCTTGGCCAGGGCCTCAGCACGGAGGCGCGCACCGTCGAGGGGATGCGGTTGGAGCGCGGGCTCGCCTCGCGCCAGCTGGCCACGGGCGGCGGCATGCGCGCCGAGCTCGAAGACTGCGACGTGCTCGTCACCGACCGGGAGCTCGGGGGCGTGGGGCCGATGCTCCCGTTCCTCGACGCCTACGTGGCCGGCGGCGGACAGCGCTTGCTCGTGGTGGCGAAAACCATCGGCGGCGAGACCCTCGCCACGCTGGTCGAGAACCACCGTCTCGGCCGAATGTCCGTGATCGCCGTGCGCGCGCCGGTCTTCGGCGAACGCCAGCGCGCGATGCTCGAAGACCTGGCGATCTTCACCGGGGCCACGCTGGTGGCGCATGAGTCGGGCGACCCATGGGGGTCGGTGCCCGTGAGCGTCCTGGGACGCGCCGCCCGGGTGCGCAGCGATTCGTCCGAGACATTGGTCATGGGCGGCGACGGCGAGCCGCAGGCCGTCGCCGATCGCGCGGAGCTGCTGTGGCTCTACCGCGACCGCGCCAAGAACCAGTTCGACCGCGAGAAGCTGGAAGAGCGCATTCGGAATCTCTCCGGAGCGGTCTCGGAGATTCACGTCGCCGCGCCGACGGATGCCGAGCGCCAGGAAGCGCGGCAGCGCGTCGAGGACGCCCTGGCCGCAACCCGCGCGGCCCTGGAGGAGGGCATCGTGGCCGGCGGTGGGGCCGCGCTGGCTCGCGCCGCGCGGGACCTCACCGCGCCGCCGGACACGCACCCGGACGAGGTCGACGGCTGGCGCGTGGTGCGGCGCGCGCTGGCGGCTCCCGTGGCGACGATCGCCCGCAACGCCGGATTCGAGGGCGCCGTCGTGGCCGACGGCGTGGCGGCGGCCGATCCGCCGCGCGCGTTTGACGTCACCACCGGCGAATACGTCGATCCGCTGACAGCGGGCATCGTGGATCCGGTGGCCGTGGTGCGCGCGGCCCTGCGCTACGCGGCCAGCGCGGCGGTGATGATCGTCACCTCGAACGCCGTCGTGGCCGACGCGGCGTCCTATGGTCCCTGGGTGCGCGGACTGCGGCGTCGGATCGCCCGCGACGCCGGCATTCTGCTGTCCGGCTGAGACGGCCGAGGCCAGATTTGCATCCGTCCGTGGGCCTTGCCCCAATCCGTTCGCCCTGAGCTAGTCGAAGGGGTGATCGAACGGATTGGGTCCGGGCACGCCATGGGGAATTGCTTGTTCAGAGGATCCCTAGTCGAACGTCAGGCGGTCGATCACTCCGCGTCGGATCTTGAATCCATGCTCGGCGCTCGGGAACGCGCCCTGCGTGACTTCGTCGCGGTACTGCGTCAACGCCTCGCGCGCGGCGCCGGCCAGGTCGGTATAGCGCCGCGCGTGGCGCGGGGGCGATCGGTCGGCGAGCCCCAGCAAATCGTGGAGCACCTGAATCTGGCCGTCACAGCTCGGGCCCGCGCCGATGCCGATCGTCGGAATCGCCAGCTGCTCCGTCACGACGGCGGCCAGACGCACCGGAATGGCCTCCAGGACCACCGCGAATGCGCCCGCGGCCTCCTGGGCGCGCGCTCCGTCCACGACGCGCTGCGCGCCCGCCAGGTTGACGCCCTGCGCCAGGTATCCGCCGGTCGCGAGCACCGACTGCGGGGTGAGGCCCACGTGCGCCATCACGGGAATGCCGCGGGCCGTCAGCCCTTCGGTGATGCCGGCGACTTCGGCCCCGCCTTCCAGCTTCACCGCCGTCGCGCCGCCGTCACGCACCAGCCGCGCGGCGTTGTGCAGCGCGTCGTCGAGCGTGGCGTAGGACATGAACGGCAGGTCGCCGATGACCAGGGTGGCGGAGACGGCGCGAGTGACCGCGGCGGCGTGGTGCACGATGTCATCGACCGTCACGTGCAGCTCACGCGCATGCCCCAGCACGT
>DAOUKN010000161.1:0-8762 GCA_034421255.1 Chloroflexota bacterium
GACTACCGCGGCATGGCGGTGCGCGCGGGCGAGTTTGCGCTGCGCGAGCTGCGCCGACCCAACGGGCGACTCTGGCGCACGTGGCGCAACGGACAGGCCAAGCTGAACGGCTATCTGGAGGACTACGCGTGCCTTGCATCCGGCCTGGTGGAGCTGTACCAGACGACATTCGATCCCCGGTGGTTCGAGGCGGCGCGCGAGCTGGCGGACGCGATGCTGGCGCACTTCGCCGATCCCGCCGGGGGCTTCTTCGACACCAGCGAGGACCACGAAACGCTGATCACCCGACCGAAGGACGTGCAGGACAACGCGACGCCGTCGGGCAACGCAATGGCGGCGACGGTGTTGGCGCAGCTTGCGGCGCTGACGGGCGACGCACGGTTCGCCGGCGCCGTGGCGCAGGCGCTGCCGCTCGTTGGGCGATTCGCCGGCGAGCATGCCACCGGGTTCGGCCAGTGGCTGTGCGCGGCCGATTTCACGCTTGCGGGCGCGCACGAGGTCGCGATTGTGGGCGACCTCGAGGATCCGGGCATGCGCGGGCTGATCGACGCCGCTTTCGGCAAGTACCGCCCGCGCCAGGTGGTCGCGGCGGCAGCGCCTTCCGAGTCGACCGCGGTACCGCTACTCGCCGGTCGGCCGGCGGTCGATGGAGCGGCGACCGCCTATGTGTGCCGCAATTTCGCCTGCGAATTGCCGGTCACGGATGCCGCGAGCCTCACGGCGCAACTGGCCGGATAGCGCCGGGCCGGTAGGATGGGGCAACAGCGAAGTCGGGGGCTGCGATGGACGTTCTGCGAATAACGCCGCGGGGCTTCTGCCATGGCGTAGTGGACGCCATCCGCCTGGCGCAAGAGGCCGGTCAAACGCACGAGGGCCCCGTGTACATGCTGGGCTATCTGGTGCACAACGCCCACGTGGTGCAGGAGCTGGCCCAATACAACGTGAAGCTCATCGATCTTGACGATCGGTTTGCCGGGCTGGAGAAGATCGAAAGCGGCACGGTGATCCTGACGGCGCACGGCGTGTCGCCGGCGGTGAAATCGCGAGCGATGGACCGCGGGCTGACCGTGATCGACGCGACCTGCTCCGACGTCTATGTGACGCACGACTTGATCATCGACCTGGCCGACAAGGGCTACCAGATCATCTACGTGGGCAAGCCGGGCCATCCCGAGCCTGAAGGGGCGATCGGCGAAGCGCCCGATCACGTGCACCTGGTCTCGTCGACGGACGACGTCGCCAAGCTCGATCTCGATGCGGCGCACATCGCCGTGACGACGCAAACCACGCTGAGCGTCTGGGACACCGAGGACATCATCTCCAGCATTCTGGACAAATACCCCGACGCCGAGGTGCACAACGACATCTGCCTGGCCACCCAGGATCGCCAGGAAGCGGCCGTTGCCGCGGCCGACGAGTGCGATCTGGTGCTGGTCGTGGGCAGCGAGCGCAGCTCCAACTCACGGCGTCTGGTCGAGGTGGTGCGTGACATCAAGGGCAAGCCGGCGTATCTGGTGGACACCGTCGCGGAAATCGACCTGCAGTGGTTCGTGGATACGAAGCGCGTGGGGATTACCGCCGGGGCTTCAACGCCGGCACGGCTGACCCGCGAAGTGATCGAGTTCGTGGAGGCCTACGAGCCGGCGATCTCGGTCCCCAACGGAGGAAGCGAGCCGGACTAGAGCCGCTCGGACGAGCCGGATTGCTCGGCTTGCGCGTTGAGGTCATCGACCACGAATGGCAGCAGCGGCACACCCAGCTCACGCGATTCATCGAAGCGCTCCCACTCGATCTCGCCGGGCACGAAGATGCGCGACGTGCCGTCCACGCGGTCGCAGTCGTGGAACATCCCGATCTGCTGATCGACGAGGGCCGTGAACGCGTCAGGCGGCATGAAGGCCGCGACGTCGATGGCGTGAAACCAGTGGCCGGTAGCGCCGTGACTCCCATCAGGCTGCGGCCGCCCCACCCTGGGCCCAAAGCCGGCGCCGGCGAGCACGCCGGCCAGGAGATCGACGACCTGTGCCAGACCAATGCCCTTGGGCCCTCCGATGGAAACGCCGGATCCCTCGGCGAGATCGGCGGGGTCGTTGCTCGGCTGGCCGTGGCGGTCCAAAATCCAGCCGTCCGGCACCGTCTGCCCCAAGCGTTCGGCGATCGCCACGCGCGAGTTGGCCGAGACGGACATGGCCATGTCCAGCACGACCGGGCGCTCCCGAGCCGCGGGAATGGCGAAGGCGATGGGGTTGTTGCCGACCAATCGCTTCCGTCCGCCAAAGGGGAACATCGTGGGGCCAGCGTTGGTGGCGGCAAACCCGATCATCCGGTGCGACAGCGCCATCATGGCGAAGTGGGCGGCCGCGCCGAAGTGATTGCTCCCCCTGGTGAACCCGGTGGCCGCCCCGCTGGCGCTGGCCTTTCGAATCACCGCCTGCATGGTGAAGTGGCCCGCGACGGCGCCCGGCGCGCGGTCACCTTCCACGTGCACGATCGCGGGAGTTTCGCTCACGATGCGCGGTTGAGCCTTGGCGTTGGTGGACCCGCGCCGGATCTCCTTGCAGTACTTCGGCAGCATCACGTGGCCATGGGTGCGGACGCCGCGCATGTCGGCGGCGATGAGGTTGTCGGCCAGGATGCCGGCGTGGTCGGCGCTCAGTCCGAGGTCTTGCAGAAGCGCGACGTCGAAGCGGCGAAGGTCCGCTTCGGGAATGCGCACATATTCGTCAGGCGGCATGGCGTAGCCGATTCCGGGAATGCAGGACGCCTCAGAATCGTACGTCAGGCGTGGGTTGGCGATGCATCGAAGCCGACGACCGTTCACATCTCACTCACCTAGACCGGTGGGCCGCTGATCAGACCGGCCTGGGTTGATACGATCATCGCCGCTGATCCGACCGAGAAATCGACATGCCCGCACTTGACGATGCCGCCATGGAAGCCGTGGTCCGCGCGCTATACGCGCATCCGAACCGCCGTCACGCCGTCCCGGTTGATTCCGACGACGCCGTCGGCAGTTTGCGTCTTGCGCTCGAGGCGACGGTGGAACGCCTGCACGGCATCGACGCCATGTGGGGCCGAGGCGTTCGGATCGAGGTGGAGCGGGACGATGACGGCATCCCGCATCGCGCATGGCTCTGGCGCGGCCTGGTCGGCGGCCAGCGACCGATGCGGGACGGCTTCAGCAGCGAGCCGCGGCGAGTCCGGGCGTAGTGTCCATAAGGCATCTGCTCCGCCCTTCGGCCCAATCCTGCAACGCCAAAACACGCCAGCTAATCCGCTATCACAAATATTTTATCTTCCAGTTTCTCCAGCCCAAGATCGAAATAATAGTTCAATATCATCCGAAATACATTTACGGATGTAATACCCTGGTATAAGGATTCTTCTCCATTCTGTGGGAGCAAATAGGCAGCAAGAATATCGTGCCCGATAG
The DNA here is from genome assembly GCA_034421255.1 of Chloroflexota bacterium. Lineage (GTDB taxonomy): Bacteria > Chloroflexota > UBA11872 > UBA11872 > UBA11872 > JAJECS01. The sequence continues at coordinate 3,434 of DAOUKN010000161.1, forward strand.
GCGACCCACGTGCGAGTTCATAACCATGATCCGACGTGATGACAATTATCGGCTTGTGATCATATTGCCCCAGAATTCGATCAATAAGTTCTAGAAGCTGATCGTTCAGCCAGAGCACCTGACCCTCAAATGCTCCGTCTACCGACGGATCGTGGTCGTCACTCCACCCACCCATTGCGATATTGCCATGCCTGTCAAAGCTATACGGTGCATGAGGTGTCACCAAATGCCCAAATATAAATGTTGGATACCCCCCCCCATTATCCTCCATCATAAACTTGAACCAATCCAGGATACGATACGGATAGTTATATCCATAAATCTGCCGCTTTCCCGCAAGGAAAAACTCCTCAGGAAGTATTCGTTTAGCCAATGTAGTCTCGAGAAAGGCGTACAGAAATTGATTTGAGAGACTGAACGTTCTGCCATGGCCTTCGTGATATTTCGTTAACGGATCGAAGTCTCTATGTCCGTCCAAGACAATTCGTCCGGTTTCAGAGAAGTCCACAATTACATCGGCATTGCGACTTGTCCTTGAAAAAGGATATCCAGAAGAGACGTGGATATATCTATACCCTAGACCCGTCAAGATTCGTCCGAGAGCATGGTCAATAGCTGATTTGTGAACCTCGTATCGCGCCTCAGTCGATCCGCCACATTGAGCTTCAAGATCGATGTAATCCATGTTGATGTAGTCCATGTTCATGGATGAGGTAATCGACCAGAATGTGCAGGCATAATTGCTGCGTGCTTGTGGATCGACGTAGAATCCCCGATCTTCCAGCTCGCCGACGAACGCGCTATTGTCGAATGACGCTGGGGAACCGCTTCGAGGGTATCCGTCCAAGATGATGTAGTAGATATCGGGCATTTCATCTGGGTCGAGGCTGGCCTTGACCTCGTTGATGCGCTCATCCGTCACAATGGATTCTTCAAGAGTTCGGCCGTCCTGTGGAACACTCGTCAGAAAGAATGCAGATCCAATCTGGTACAGCGGCGCCACCAGAATAATGACACTCGCAAGATTCAGGACACGCCCGATTGTGTGAGGGAATGCCGAACGCCCTCTCAGGAACATGCCCCAAGCAACGATGACCGGGATTCCTATGCCGAGGAGATATCGGCCATCCGGATGATCCTCTGGAGTGCCGTAGATGTGCCCGTACGAGAAGAACGCGATCCCAAGTAATCCAGTGAGCACTGCAGCCGGCGCCGCGCCTTTGAGGACGAAGCGAAGCACGACGAACACGACGGTGACTCCCGCCATGATCGCCGCACCGGGAACAATCGCCTCAGGTGCCCGAAGATTCACCAAGTTGTTGGCGAGAAAGTGCAGAATGGCGAACGCGGGTATGAGCCATGGATAGATGTAGAACGCCCGGCGCCTCGGTTCAGGCCCGGTTGGCGGGCGCGTCACCCCGAGCCAGGTGCCAACCGCTGTCCGCCTGCCGGCGATTACCCCGCCTGTCGCGAGCACCGCAGCGCGCAATCGTCCGAGCGCTTGGGTCAGACGGCGTGCGACGCGGGTCCGGAGCAACACGGCCACCACCGCGGCGACAATGCCGCCCGCGAGGCGCAACCGATCGTGCCACGATCCTGCCAGCGCCGCCCGCCAGCCCTCACCCCGCCATATCACCTCATACGCCAGCGGTCCCTGCTCGGTCGGATTGAGATTGAGGGTCGGTCCAGCTCGGTCGGCGCCGGGCTCCATCGTGCCGAAGATGGCGTGGTTCCTCCTCTCAGGCGACACCCACAGTTGTAGGACCAATGCCTCGCCGGGTGCCAGATGGTAGGGCGCGAATTCCAGCACGTACGGCTCGAGCAGATGACTGCCCTTGATCCCGACCCGCTCCTGTCGGACTAGCTCTCGGTCCGGCCCTTGCAGCAGCGCGGCCACCACCGGCGCCTCGCCGCGTCCCACCCCAGCCGCGCCCCAAATCCGAATCTCCGACACGACGCCAAGCCCGTCTTCGATGACCTGCTCGACGGATTGCTCGGGCCACACCGGGCCCACGGCATCGACGATCTCGCCGGCGGGGCGGGAAACAAAGCTCGTGCGCGGCAGCAGACTCAGCAGCAGCCCCAGGCCGACCAGGCCGAGGATCGCGGAGGCTAGCCGGAGCCGCGAGTCACGCAGTGGAACTACCTTGACGTCTGATTGGCACGGCTGCACATCTCAGATCTCGGCAGATGACGAGCGGTGCCGCACGAGCTAGGAGGCTTCGGCGTCCAGTGCCGCGAGCGCCTCCTCGGCCTTGCGCTTCTTCTCCGGGTCGGGATCGCGGGCGACGATGCGCTGCAGCGTGGCGCGCGCCTCGATGCCGCCTTTGGCGGCTACCTCGAAGGCCATGGCGTCGCGCTTTTCGTTGTACTGCGTATCGAGCTCCACGATGTCGAGGTCCCAGTCGCGCCAGAAGTACTGGTGCTGCCCCGGCGCCCAGCCGGCATAAATGTCATCCCAGGTGACGTCGGGATCGTGCGGCCTGAGGCTGCCCGGCGCGATGGGATCGGCCATCCGCTGAAACCGAAGGTCCACCGACAGGCGCAGCCGCTTGCCCGTGGCCGGCGCCCCGCGATGGACGGTCATGCTGTGAAAGAACAGCACGTCGCCTTGCTGGAACGTGCCCCCCACCCACGACCCATGCAGCGGGTCCGAAATCTCCGTGCCGCTGGCGCCGAGCGCTGGCACAAAGTCGAACACGCCCTGTCGGTGAGTCCCGGCGGCGATCTCGAGCCCGCCCATCTCCGCCGGCAGGTCGGTCAGCGGTATCCAGGCCGTGATGGTGTCGGCAGCGCCTTGCACGGGCACGAAGTCCTGGTGCGCCGGCGTGGTGTGAGCCGTGCGTTCGGGGAACATCACGCGGGCGATGACCCGCGGCTGCGGCATCACGGGAGCGTCGAGCATCGCTCCGACGAGGTCCATCAGCTCCGAGCGGTGCTGCATGGCGTGAAACGCAGGCACGCTGTAAAGCTGGTTGTAGACCTTCTGATAGGCGGGCTCGGGCTCGACGGTGAAGGCGCTCAGATCGGCGATCTGGTCAGTCACCGGGGAGTCGCCCGCTATCCAGCCGGCATCCCGCAGCACGGTGAGGAATTGGCGACGCAGGTCTTCGACCACGGGCGGCGGGAGAAGGCCGCGAACGAAGAGGTAGCCGTCACGGTCGAAGCGACCGCGGGCCTCGGCAGCGTCGCTCGCGATTCTAGTGGCGTCGAAGAATGGCCTTACGTCGCTCATCGTCAGACTCTCAGGAGCCGTGTCGTCGTGCGTGAGTGTAGCGAGCGCCGACTCCAACGCTGCCGCACGCGCTATGCGGTGTCGGCTTCGAGGGCGGCGAGCGCCTCTTCGGCCTTGCGCTTCTTTTCCGGGTCGGGATTACGGGCGACGATGCGAAGCAGGGCGGCTCGGGCCTCAACGTCGCCCTTGGCGGCCAGCTCGAAGGCCATGGCATCGCGCTTGTCGTTGTACTGCGTATCGAACTCACCGACGTTGAGGTCCCAGTCGCGCCAGTAGTACTGGTGCTGCCCCGGCGCCCAGCCCTCGTAGATCTGCTCCCAGGAGATGTCGGGATCATGCGGCCCGAGGCTGCCCGGCGCGATGGGATCGGCGAGCCGTTGAAAGCGCATATCCACCGACAGGCGCAGCCGAGAGCCTGAAGCCGGGGCCCCGCGATGGACGGTCATGCTGTGAAAGAACAGCACGTCACCCTGCTCAAACGTTCCGCCAACCCATGCGCCGTCCAGCGGGTCGGTGATTTCGGTGCCGCCGGCGCCCAGCGCCGGTACGAAGTCGAACACGCCCTGTCGGTGGGTCCCAGCGGCGATCTCGAGCCCGCCCATTTCGGCCGGCAGGTCGGTCAGCGGTATCCAGGCCGTGATGGTGTCGGCGGTCCCCTGAATGGGTGGAAAGTCCTGGTGCGCCGGCGTGGTGTGGGCCGTGCGCTCGGGGAACATCACGCGGGCGATGATCCGCGGATGCGGCATGACGGGGGCGTCGAGCAGCGCGCCGACGAGGTCCATCAGCTCCGAGCGGTGCTGCAGGGCGTGAAACGCGGGGAGGCTGTAGAGCTGGTTGTAGACCTTCTGATAGGCCGGCTCGGGCTCGACGGTGAAGGCGCTCGGTTCGGCGACCTGGTCGGTCGCTGGGGAATCGGTCGCGATCCAGCCGGCCTGCCGCAGGACGGGGAGGAATTGGCGGCGCAAGTCCTCGACCACCGGCGCCGGCAAGAGGCCGCGAACGACGAGGTAGCCATCCTGGTCGAAGCGGCTGCGAGCGCCGTCGGCGTCGCCGACGATTTCGGTGGCGTCGAAGAAGGGTCGAACGTCGTTCATGGTCAGACTCTCGGGAGCCATGCCGTCGTGCGTGAGTGTAGCGAGCGGCTAGGCGCGGAGAATGTCCAGCGGCGGCACGTTTTCCAGCAGGCCGGCGTCAGTGGCGCGCCGGTACAGCGCTTCGAGTCCGGCGGCGCCCTGCGATCCCATGTCACGGGTCAAGTCGTTGACATACATCCGCGTGAATTCCGCGGTGAGTGCGGCGTCAACTTCCGGAGCAAAGCTGCGGGCGTAGGCGAGCGCCGGCTCGGGATGCGCATCGGCCCAGGCGATGGAGGCGCTCAGGGCGGACGCCAGCGCGCGCTGTCGGGCCTCGCCGAGTCCGCGCCGCACCACGTTGAGGCCCAGCGGCAGGGGGAGGCCGGTCGCGGCGAACCAGCGCTCGCCCAGATCGACCTGCTTGATCAATCCATGGTCGGCGTAGCTGAGCTGACCTTCGTGAATGACGATTCCCGCCGTCACGGAGCCGTCCCGAACCGCGGGCAGCACATCGGCGAAGGCCATTTCGACTGGCTGAAACGGCGGCAGGAAGATCCGGCCGAGGAGATAGGCGGTGGTGTGCTCGCCGGGAATCGCCACGGGCGCGCCGCGAAAATCGGTTTCCGCGCCTTGCGCAACGACGATTGGGCCGTAGTTGAGGCCCATGGATGAACCGCACGAGGTGATGCGATAGGAGTCAGCGACATAGGGATAGGCGCCCGCCGACACCTGGGTCATGTCGAGGTCGCCGGCGAAGGCGCGGCGATTCAACGCCTGGATGTCGGCGTGGACCTCGGAGTAGCCACCGGACGGCACGCCCTCGATCGCGACCTTGCCGTGGGCCAGCGCGTAGAACATGAACGCGTCGTCGGCGTCGGGGCTGTGGCCCACGGTCACCCGCGTCATGACAGGCTGGCGATCAGACGCCGGCGGGCGCCCCGTCGAACGTGCGCAGAATCTCGTAGAAGGTGTTGCGCTGGGCGGGCACGAATCCGGCCTCCCGGATCATGGTCTGAGTTTC
>DAOUKN010000162.1:0-5448 GCA_034421255.1 Chloroflexota bacterium
GCATGGAGGCGTGGGCGCCGGAGACCATCGACGGCACTCCCGTGGCCCGGCGCGGCGACTTCGACGGCTTCAAGTTCTACCTGGCCGACGAAAGCTGGCTGCTCGTGCGCTTCTCGGGCACCGAGCCGCTCCTGCGCATCTATTGCGAGACGACCTCCGCCGACCGCGTCGATCGTTTGCTCGACATTGGGCGGTCCGCCGCCGGGGTCCCATGAGCGCGCCGCCCGACCAGGTCACCATCGTGGACAAGCCCTGGGGGCGCGAGATCATCTACGCCAGCTGCGAGCACTACCTGGGCAAGGTGATCGAGATCGGCGAGGGCCACAGGCTCAGCCTGCAAGCGCACGTGGAAAAGGACGAGACCATTTACGTGCTCGACGGACGCCTGGCCCTGACCGTCGGCTCCGCGCCGGAAACCGTGCAAACGCGCGACATGGAACCCGGCGAGGCCTTCCGTGTTCGAGCCGGGACCGTGCATCGATTCGCCGCCCCTTACGGCGCGGTGCGGGTGCTCGAAGTTTCGACGCCTCACCCGGACGACGTCGTGCGCTTCTCCGACGACTACGGCCGCTCGCCCGAGTAGTTGGGCGTCCCAACTCCGTTCGAGGTAAGCCTGTCGAACCACTACTCCGTCGGCCGGCTCACGAGACGCCCTTCGACTTCGCTCAGGGCGAACGGATTGGACGATTTTCCGGCCTCCGCCGCGCGAGCAGCGCGGCCTCCCCGACCAGGTAGACGAAGGCCAGGGCGTCCGCCACGAGGACAACGGTCACCACCTGGCGCGCGCTTTCGTGCGCCACGCCAAACGCCACGAGGGTCGCCGCCACCAATACCGCCAGGGGGATCCATACCCGCAGATTGGACGCGCCGATGTGGAGACTCGCCGTCATCGTCGCAATGGCCAGCATCGCCGCTGCGGCCACGTACATCGGCAGAAGCGTCGTGTCGAGCGTGTATTCGTCCCGGAACGCCACGCCGTAGACGAACTCGGGATTCAGCAGCACGACGAACGCCGTGATCGACCCGGCAAACACCATCAGTCCCACGCTGATCAGGTAGGCGCGCACGTAGTCCTCGCCGCGAGTGGCGGCCTGGACCACAAAGGGCAGCAGCACCAGCCCAATCGTGATCCCGCTCCAGTACACCATCCGGCCGATGACCGCGAGCACGGCGTAGTCGGCGGCGACGTCGGGGGGATGGAACACGCGCATCGCCAGCCCGTCCAGGTGCAGCATGGCAACCATGATGGTGACGATCAGGCCGACGCGAATGTGCACCCACGCTGGCTCGCCTGAACTTGCCCCCTTGGCCGGCTCGGAATCGCCGCGCAGGAGGCGCCGCAGCGCGACCACACCCGTGCCGATGGCGGCGAGTGCGCCTCCCGGGCCCGCCAACAGCGCGCCGGTCGATCCACCCCCGGCCAGCACGCCGACGGCGCCTACGCCCAGCCGGCCAAACCCATGCATTGCCACGACGGCGCCGTGCGCCACGAAGTCCCTCGCCCCTTGCGTGATGCCGCGGAACAGCGGCTCCACCAGCCCCAAGCCGGCCCCGACCGCGGCCACCAGCATGGGCCACGGGCTGGTCAGCTGAAGGGCGCGCACCAGCAGTGGTGTGAGCGCGGCAAGGATTGCGGTGAGCAGGATCGCCGCAATGGTCAGCCGCCGCCCGGCGGTCCACGCCGCCAGGCGCATATCCGCCAGCCGCTCCAACGCAAAGAGACGCGCGCTGCTCCGCGCGACGACGGTCTGGATGACCAGGGTGGACGCCCCCAGAACCGAGAGAACCCCGAGCACGACAAACGTCTCGCCGTAGACCTCTTTTTCGAGAGTGCGCGAGAGAAACACCTGGAAGCCGGCGGCGGCCAGCCCACCCGCGGTGACGAAGGGAATGAGCGTCAGGTTGTCGCGCAGGATCTCGATGGTCGCGCGCGACATGCGCCGCGTGACGCCGCCGGATGTGCTCAAACGGCTGCGTCCATCGGCCGCAACGCCGGTTCAGACGGCATGAGGGGCACGGCGAAGAAAGCGGGGGCTAGTCCTTGTAGTCGTCGCGCGCCGGATTCCAGATCTCGATCACGAAGCTCGGCTCGAGTGCGCGCGCCGCGTGGGGCGCATTGCCCGGAATCACCCAGGAGGTATTGGCCTTGACGACCGTCGTGTCGTCGCCCACGTCCAGCTCGAGACTTCCGCTGATGCAGTAACCGATCTGCTCGTACACGTGATCGTGCCGCGGCACGGCCCCGCCGGTCTCGAAGTGAATCTCCGCCAGCAGCATGCGGTCGCCCCACACCATCGTGCGCCGCTGCACGCCGTCGCCCATGTCGATGATCGGACGGTCGTCTCGGTGGTTGATGCTCATCGTGACTGCTCCTTGTGCCTCGGATGGGTTGTGGGCGCGATCAGCGCCCGGTCGATGTCGATGCTCGCCATTGTGTCGCAGTTGCGCGCCGATCACGACCCATGGTCAATCGGCCGCTCGCGCTCCGGCTAGTCCCAGAGGTCGGTGCTGAGGTACTTCAGTCCCGAGTCGTTGATGATCGTAGCCACCGTGCCGCCCTTGAATTCGCCCTGCAGCAGCTCCAGGGCCGCCGAAACGTTCGCCCCGGATGAGAATCCGGCGAAGATGCCTTCCTCACGCGCCAGCCGACGCGTTGTCTCGGTCGCCGCGTCGTCGTCGATGGTCAGAAAGCCGTCCACCGCTTCCGACGGAATGTTCGCCAGCTCCGACCGCGAGTAGCCCGCGCCCTGGATGCGGTGGTCCGCGTTCACAACGGGCTTGCCCGCCAGCACCGCGGCGCCGACCGGCTCCACCACGTAGCACTTGACGCCTGGGATGGCCTTCTTGAGTGCCGCCGACGTCCCGCCCACCGTTCCGCCCGAACCCGCCATGTCGCAAAAGGCGTCGATATCCCCGTCCGTCTGCGCCACCAGCTCCGGACCGGTCGTGTCGCGATGCGCCCGATAGTTGCTGCGCAACCGGAACTGGTCCGGTCGAAAGGCGCCGCGCTCCCGCACGATGCGCTGGGCCTCGGCCTCCACCAGGTCGAGGTCGGCTCCCGAGACCTTTCCCGGCGTCGAGTCGGGCAGCTGGTCCACCAGCACGACCTCGGCGCCCAGCGCCCGCATCATGCGCGCCCGCTCCTCGGAGTTTCCGCGCGACATCACCGCCACGAAGTGATAGCCCTTCACCGCGCAGACGATGGAAAAGCCCGTGCCGGCGTTGCCGCTGGTCAGCTCCACCACGGGCTGTCCGGGCCGCAACTCGCCGCTGGCCTCGGCGTCCTCGATCATCCGCAGCGCCACGCGGTCCTTCTTCGAGAATCCGGGCTGCAAGTAATCGAGCTTGACCACCAGCCGACCGGGCAGATCCCTCGTAAGACGCGACAGCTCCACGACCGGCGTGTTGCCGATCGCGCCCAGCACGGAATCGAGCGGTCGGTCGGGTTGGGCGGCGCTCATCACTGGCCTCCGGCTCTAGGAGCCCCGGAGCTTATCCGACCCACGGCGCGGCCACGCCGTACCCCTTCGCGACCTCCGCCAGGGGATCGAGCACGCCCGCCGGAAACGGGATGCCCGCTGCCACACGCTCGTCGTAGAGGTCCCACTCGATTTGACCCGGCATGCTCACTCGCTCCACGCCTGCTGCCGGTTCGAGGTCGTTCACCGCGTCGGTCTGCGCGTCCATGGCGGTGGTGAAGTCCGCCAGCGGCATCACCGCCGCAATGTCCATGGCCATGAAGAACAGGCCGCCGTCCAGCGGACCGCCGAGCACCAGCGGCTCCTTCTGGAGGGCCGATCCACCGCCGGTTAGTGCGCCCACCAGCACGTCGTGCACCACGGCCAGCGCGTATCCCTTGGGGCCGGCGGCCGGGGCCACGAAGGCCACCTTGGCGGGATCGCGGGTTGGCCGGCCCTCGGCATCCGCCGCGACGCCCTCCGGGGCTTGAAATCCGCCCTCGCCCAGCGCCGCGATCTTGCCAAGCGCCACGGCTCCGGTCGCCATGTCCAGCACCGTGGGACGGTGGCGCCTGCCGGGGAAGGCCCAGGCCAGCGGGTTGTTGCCGGCGGCCCCGCCGCGGCCCCCGGTCGCCAGCAGCACGGGGCCGCGCAGGTTGCTGGCGCAATAGCCCATGCAGCCCGCCTCCGCCGCCATGATGACCCAATAGCCGGCTGCGCCGAAGTGGCCGGTGTTGTCGACGACCGTCATCCCGACGCCAAACTCCTGCGCCAGCTCGATCGCGCGGTTCATCGCAATCTCGGACGCGACCTGGCCCATCCCGTTGTCGCCGTCGAACGTCGCGTGGCCGGGGCCGCTGCTGACTTCCCGCACCGTCGGCCTGGGATTCAGGGAGTTGCTCGCCAGCGTCCGCAGATAGAGCGGCAGCATCCGCACGCCGTGCGAGTGCACGCCGCGCAGGTCCGCGTGTACCAGCGTTCGTGCCGTCAGGGCGGCGCCCGCCGGGTCCACCCCCACGGCTTTCAGCAGCCTGCTCGCGAAGGATTCCAATTCTCCCCGAGCGACCACCGGGCCGCTGGTGTCGTACGAGACGTGGGTCGCGGCGGTCATGGCGCATCGTTCCAGAACGGCGTGACGCCGAGGCCGAGTGCGGTGTCGGCCAGGTCTTCCAGCAGGCCGTCCGGATACTCGATGCCGTCCGCAAGCGAGGCCTCGCGCCGCCGCCACTCGGGCTCGCCCGGCGCCATCACTCCGTCGGATCCCTCCGCCGGCGGAATGGCGTGCAGCCGGTCGATGGTGTCGTCGACGTCCGCGCGAAACTCCGCCACGGGCCGGAACGCGGCAATGTTGATCGCGCCGAACACCTGTCCGACGGGCTGCGGATCGTCGGGCTTCCGGTTCACGCGGGCCACCGCGCCCGCCAGGATGCCCGCCAGCGTCTCGGTCACGATGCCGAGTCCGTAGCCCTTGGGTCCCGCGAACGGAATCAGGTTGACCAGCGCGGCCGGGTCGGTGGTCGGATTGCCGGCGGCGTCCACGCCCCAGTCGTCGGGAATCGACGCGCCCGCCGCTCGCGCCACCCGCACCTTGCCCATCGCCGCCGCGCCCACGGCCATGTCGGCCACCAGCGCCGGATGCCTGCTTGCTGGCAGCGCCCAGGCGATGGGGCCGTTGGTCAGGGCCACCTCGCGGCTGCCGAAGGCCAGCACGCCGGCCACGCCGCCGCCGTTGCTGGAGCAGAATCCGATGCAGTCGTGCTCCGCCGCCCGCAGCGCCCAGTGCGCCGCCGGACCGAAGTGGGTGCCGTTCTTCACGAAGACGAATGCCGCGGCGCCGGCGAGAGCAAGCTCAACGGCGCGGTCGACGCCGCGGGCGGCGGACACCGGGCCGAGGGCCCCGTCGGCGTCCAGGACGGCCACCGCCGGCCCCGACACAACCTCCCGGATCTCGGCGCCGGGGCGCATTCGGCCTTCGCTAATCCAGTCGGTG
>DAOUKN010000163.1:0-4575 GCA_034421255.1 Chloroflexota bacterium
CGGCCCATATCCCGGTGCATACGCCCGCTCCTCAATCCTCCGCCTGGCGACGCCCCATGGTCCGCCCCGCCCCCCGATTTATGCAAAGGTCTCCGAAGGCGGGAATCCACCCCTGCAAGTCAACCGACGAGTCGAGGGTGCCTGCCGGTGCTGGGTCACGATGCGGCGCTCAGAGGTCGGAATCGCCCACTTGCGGATTCTGACGGCGTTCCGCGGCCCGCGCGTGGCCTTCCAGCCGTTCCGCCCGCGCCATGCGGGCGGCCACCGGCGCCAAACGCTGGGAGTCGGCCGCGTCGAGCCGCACCACGCTCATGGACTTCAGGAAGGCATAGACCCCGCACGGCGACGCGAACCGCGCCGTGCCACCGGTGGGCATGACGTGACTGGGACCGGCCACGTAGTCGCCGTGCACCTCGGGCGAGCCGGCGCCGACGAACACGCCGCCGGCGTTGCGCACCCCGTCGAGCACCTGCTGCGGATCGGCTACCAGCAGGCACAGGTGCTCGGGCCCATATTCGTTGGCCAGCGTCATGGCCTCATCCAGATCCGCCACGACGCCCACGCCGCCGCGGACGGCAAAGCTGTCGGCCGCCACCGCCCGGCGCGGCAGCGACTCCATCTGGCGCTCGATCTCCTGGGCAATTTCGCCGGCGAGCTCGGCGGAGTCCGTGAGCGCGATGGGGCTGGCAGGCCCGCCGTGCTCGGCCTGGGCGATGAGGTCCGCCGCGACATCCGCCGGATCGGCGGTCGCGTCGGCGATGACCAGGGTTTCGGTTGGTCCCGGAAGCACGCTCACCCCGGTGAGTCCGAATACCTCGCGCGTCGCCAACACTACCCAGGCGTTTCCGGGGGCGACGACCGCGTCGCAACGGGGCACGGATGCCGTGCCCACGGCCATGGCGGCAATGGCCTGCGCGCCGGACACCAGGAACACCCGATCGACCTGCGCCACGTGCGCAGCCAGGGCGATGACGGGATCGACGCCGGAGGCGGCGGCGGGCGTGCAGACCACGATCTCGCGCACGCCGGCCACGCGCGCGGGGATGGCCGTCATGAGCACCGACGAGGCCAGCGGACCGGATGCGCCGGGAATGTGAATCCCCGCTCGATCGACCGGCATCCAGCGCTGTCCAACGCCGCTTGCCTCATCGAAGAAGTCCTGGGGCAACTGGCGCTCGTGGAACGCCCGGATGCGCTCCGACGCGACCTGGAGATCCGCCCTCAGGTCCGACGGTGCCTTGGCGCGCGCGGCTGCCAGCTCCGCTGGGCTCACTTCGAAGCGCGATGGAATGTGGTCGCCCACCTTGGCGGCGATCTCTCGCAGCGCGTCGTCGCCGTCGGCCCGCACGCGCTCGACGACCTTGGCGACGAACTCCCGCGGGCTCAGCGACTCGCCGAAGACCGCCGACGCGCGCTGCCGCGCCGCCTCGTCGACTACGGCCAGCTCGCCGTGCCGTGCGGTCAACTCCCGGCGCACGGCGTCGACGCCGTGGACGATACGTATGTTCACGGCTGACCCGCGACAGGGACGGCCGGTGAACTAGGCGCGTCGACGCGCGATGTGCCGGTCATGGCTATCCAGAATGATGGTCACGGGCCCCTCGTTGACCAACTCGACATCCATCGCGGCCCCAAACTCGCCGTGGCTCACGGGCACGCCCAGCGCCTCGAGGGCGGATCCGAACTCCTGCACTAACGGCTCGGCGATGGCCGGCGCGGCCGCGCCGGTGAAGCTGGGGCGCCGCCCCTTGCGGGTTTCGGCGATCAGGGTGAACTGCGACACCACCAGCACGGCGCCGGCCGTGTCCAAGACGGAGCGATTCATGCGCCGGTCCGCGTCCGGCATGATGCGCAGGTTGGCGACCTTCTCCGCGAGATAGCGAACGTCATCGTGACCGTCGCCCTCCGCCGCGCCGACCAAGGCGAGGAATCCCGGACCAATGACCGCCACTTCCCGGCCGCCGACGGACACACGGGCTCGCGAGACTCGTTGGATGACGACGCGCATGGGGATCGCGCCTTAATCGGACGCGGCGCCCTTCGCCGGCTCGGCCTTCGCCTCGGACTTGGCCGCCGCCGTCTCCTTGGCGGGAGCGTCGGTGGTCGCCCCATCCTTGGCCGGCTTGTCCGCCTTGTCCTTGCCGGCGTCGCCGGACTCGGCTGGGGCCTTGCCGTCGTCCTTGAACTTGTTCTTTTCCGAGCTGGCGCGGCTGTCGGTGGCGTACCAGCCATCACCCTTGAAGATGATGCCGACCGGATGAAAGACCTTGCGCACGCGGCCGCGACACTCCGGACACTGCGTCAGCGGATCGTCGCTGAACCGTTGCATCACTTCGAAGCGGTGGGTACACGCGGTGCATTCGTACTCGTAGGTCGGCACGCGGCGGAACTCCTTGAGGGAAGTCTGGGCCGCCATCGGTTGCCGGGACGCGGCGGCGCCAGCGGGATTATACGAACGTGCCGGGTTGTCCCAACGATCGTTGGCATCTCCCGGTGAATGCCTTGGGCATGTCGACTGGGACCCGCGGGACCGACCGAGTCCGCAGTCTGCCGTCCCTATGCAGGTCTCGATTGGCGCGTTTCGCACCGATCGCCGGAAAGGGCGGGTGCTAGGATTGGCGACCAGCGGCAAGCCGTAGCAGGTCGATGTCAATGCGGTGTCCGGAGTGCAGTCATCAGAACACCGAGGGCGCCTGGCTGTGCATCAACTGCGGCGAGAAGCTACCGCGACCGGAGACGGCAGAAACCGATCTGAGCTCTGAGACGGCCACCCCGGACGAGTCCGGCCGGTTCGCGCCAAAGATCAGCGAAAATCTGCGCCGGCTGCGTGAGCAAACGGAGCGCGAGCGAGCCGCGTCGGAGCCTCGCGCGCGCAAGACCACACCCAGCACGCCGTCCACCACCCTGCTGGGGTTGCCGCTGACCGTGTGGGCCGCCGTGGCGATTCTCATCATCGCCTTCGTCATCGTCGTCTCGAACCTGCAGTAACGTCCCGCGGCCCCCTTTTCGAGTCGCTTCGCCGGCGCATCGCCGCCGAGGGCCCGATTTCGTTCGCGGACTTCATGACGTCGGCGCTCTACGACGAACAGCACGGCTTCTACAGCCGCGCGCCGTCCCGAGCCGGCGACTACTTCACCAGCGCTACCGTGCACCCGACGCTCTTCGGCACGCTCCTGGCGCGGCACCTCGACGACGTGTGGACGGCGCTTGGAGAGCCCCAACCATTTCGGGTGGTGGAGCTCGGCTGCGGGGACGGCGCGCTGGCCGGCCAGATTGCGTCGGCCGCCCAGGGATGCCCATGGCGCGAGCATCTCGCCTACGTGGGCGTCGAGCGCTCCGCCCAAGCGCGAGCGCGGGCCCGGACGCGGGTTCCGCCGGCTACGTTCACGGCATCGTTGGACGCCATCGATGCCGGTCCGACGGCCGCGTTTCTCAGCAACGAGCTGTTCGACGCCCTGCCCGTGCGGTTGCTGCAACGCGACGGCGGCGACTGGGTCGAGTTGCGGGTGGGCGTGAGCGACGATCTTCTGGCGCTCGAGCCATTGCCTGCGGATGCCGATGTCATGGCCTACGCGCGGCGCTATGGCCAGTACGTTCCGGACGGCGGGATCATCGAGATGCGCGAGGGAGTGGCCGGCGTCTATGCAAACGTTCGTCGCATCGCCCGCCGATGGGTCATGACGAGCATCGACTACGGCGGCCTCGCGGCCGAGGTCCACAGCCCGCGCTTCACGCATGGAACGCTGCTGGCGTACCGCCAACACCGCGCCTCGGAGGACGTGTTGGCCGATCCCGGTTCCTCCGACCTGACGGCGCACGTAAACTTCTCCGAACTCATCGACGCGGGCGCGCGCGCCGGCGCGACGGCGGCGCTCTTGGGCACGCAGGGAGATTTTCTGACGGCACTGGGAGTCGGCGAGCACTTGCCGGCGGTGCAGCGCCGTCCGGACCTTTCGGTCGCGGACTATACGCGCGAGCGCGAAGCCGTCTTTCAGCTTGTCTCCCCCACCGACCTTGGAAGGTTTCGTGTGCTGGTACAGGCTCGCGATGTAGTGATCGACGGTTTGCGTGGACTGCCGCCGGGCGCGGCCACGCCACAGCCCGCCACCGGGAAGGACGACGGATGACGACACGGACCGAAACTGACCCCCTGGGCGATCTGGAGGTTCCAGCCGGCGCGCTCTACGGCGTGCAAACGCAGCGCGCGGTTGAGAACTTCGACATCAGCGGCATCGGACCGCACCCGGCGTTCATTTGGGCGACGGTGGTGGTCAAGAAGGCCGCGGCCATTGCTCACCAGCGCACCGGCCGGCTCGACGCCAAGCTGGCGGACGCGATCGTCCAGGCCGCGGATGAGGTCCTGACGGGCGGGCAGCACCAGGACCAGTTCGTCGTCGATGTCTTCCAGGCCGGGGCCGGGACCTCGCACAACATGAACGCGAACGAGTTGCTCGCCAACCGCGCCAACGAGTTGTTGGGCGGCGAGCGCGGCGCCTACGCGCCGGTGCACCCCAACGACCACGTGAACATGGCCCAGTCGACCAACGACATCATCCCCACGGCCATCACCCTGGC
>DAOUKN010000164.1:0-3005 GCA_034421255.1 Chloroflexota bacterium
CAAATGCCCCATGTTGTGCCGCGCGTCGCCCACGAACACCACGTCCCACTCCGGCGGAGCTTGGGGTTCGCTCGGCGTGGGTCCCCAGGTGTCGGGATCGGCGGCATGGGTCATGAACTCGGCCCCCACCCCATGCCGCGCCAGATCGGCGGCATAGGACGGCTCGGCGAGGAAGAAACGGTCGTAGAGATGGGCTGCGGCCATGATGTGGGGAAACCATGACGGATCGTCCCCACACCACTGCACCACGGGTCCTGACGTGAGGTCGCGCAGGCGCTCGATGGTTTCCGGCAGCAGTACCTCGCCCTTCAGGACGACGGTGAGATCGGGGCGGTGACGCCGGGCGGCATCGAGGACGCGAAGGTTGTCGCGGCGCATGGCCTCGATCACCCGTCCGATGTGAAACCGATGCGGCCCGGCGAGCCGGCGCCGCACGCGGCCCCAGAGGCTCACCGGACGCGCCAGGTCGCGGCCATAGCGCAGCGAGGCCACCTCGTGGCCTCCTGCCTTCAACCCGGTGCCGCAATATTCGGTCCATAGGCCCGTGTCCCATTCGGGCCCGATCAGGAGGACGCGCATGCTTGCTCCAGCGACTGCCACGCACGCCGCGCCGTGCGGGTCCAGGTGAACTCCGCCGCCCGCGCCAGGCCGCGCGACCGCAAGTCCTCGCGCAGCCGATCATCACTCGTGACTCGCAGCAGCGCCTCGCCGATGTCGTCGGAATTGTGTGGGTCGACGGCGATCCCCGCGTCGCCGGCGGCGTTGGCCAGCCCGCCCTGATCCGTCGCCACCACCGGCACGCCCGAGGCCATGGCCTCCAGCACCGGCATGCCGAAGCCCTCATCGATGGCGACGCTGACGAACGCCGAAGCCCCGGCCAGCAGCGCCGGCAGGTCGGGGGCATTGACGGCGCCCGTGATCTGGATTCCCTCCCCGCTCATGCGTTCGAGATCGGCGGCGACGTCCTCGTAGCGCCAGCCGGGGACGCCCGCCAGCACCAGCGTGTGCGCTAGACCGCGCCGCCGCGCCTCGACGTATGCCCGGGCCAGCGTGCCGAGGTTCTTGCGCGGCTGCAGCGTGCCGAGAAACAGCACGTACGGCCTCTGGATGCCCAGACGGTTCAACGCATCGCTGACGGCTTGCGGGTCGGCGTCTGCCCGAAAGCGATCGCCGTCAACGCCATGGGGCGCCACGTCCACCCGTTCGGCCGGAAAGCCGTAGATGCGCACGACCTCGTCCCGCACCCATTCGGAAACCGCCAGGAGGCGGTCGGCTCGGTGAATGCTGCTTGCCGTCCACCGATCGAGGTAGTCGCGTGTCGGCGCGTCGAAGAACGCCTCGGCCCCCGGCCGCATGAAGGCTACATCGTGGACCATCGCGACATGGGGCGGACCACTGACGAAGGGCGGAGGTTCGTGAGCGCTCTGGAGGTACACGTCGGCGGCGCGCCAGGCTCGGGCCAGCGGCACTCGGGCACGGTACCAGGGGTCGCCGCCGAATGCTTGGGTCAAGAGGCGGTTGCCGAACCGGAAGGGACGCAGCAGGCGAGTCTTGGCGTTCGCTCCCTCGAACCCGGGATAGCGCGACGGGGCGTCCATGAGCAGGTCGAGTCGGTGAGGATCCGCCGTCTCCACCAGGGCGCGCGCCAGGCTGCGCATGCTCTCCCCATGCCCGTCGGTGACCATGAGGTTGGCGTTGCGGAGGTTCACGGCGGCGCGCATCAGGGGCCTTCGCCTGGGTCGGGCTCACGACGTCGGAAGAGCAGGCCCGCCTCGTGACGGACGGTCTCGCGATCCATCAGGTAGATGAGACCCGCGTAGAGGAGAACGACCACGATGCCGCCCTGGATCAGCAGCACCCAGTCGGTCAGCAGCGGCAGCAGGACCAGGCGTCCAAAGGTGCCCGCCAGCACGGCCGCCGCCAACGGTCGCGCGAGGTGCCGCAGCAGGCGGAAGTCGAAGACGTCCCGCGCCAGCGGCAGCAACACGAGCGCCGCGGCGAACTGGGTAGCCGCCAGGGAAATCGGTATGGCGAGGATGCCGAGATCGGTGGCGCTGAGGCCAATGGCCAGCGCCCAGGCCGCCACCGCCCAGACGACCGCGATCACCAGAATGACGCCCGTGCGGCCGAGAGCGGCGAGGATTGGCGTGAGCAGGCCGTTGATCGGCACGAGGACGGCGCTGGCGGCCAGCGCGTAGAGCGCCGGGATCGCCGGCAGCCACTGCTCGCTGTAGATGTAGACGGCGATCTCCGGCGCAAACGCGATCACCGCCGCAAAGGCCGGCAGCGTGACGATGGCGTTCCACTTGAGCGTCAGCTCGGCGCCGCGCCGAACCCGTTCAATGTCGTCCTGCATCCGGGCAAACGTGGGCAGGGTGACCCTGGACACGAGCTGCGTCAGCGTGAGCGGCTGCGACGCGATCTTGTCCGCCCAGCTCAGAAGGCCGGTGCCGTCGACGCCGACCGTGCGCGGCGACAGGAGCGGTATCAGCGAGTCCTTGGCCATCAGGGCGAGCCGAGCGCCTTGAAACTGGGCGCCGAATCGCAGGTAGTGCCGCAGCCCGGCGAACCGCCAGGTTGGAATTGGCGCCCAGGGCCGCGCGACGAGCACCGCCAGCGTCGAGACGATGCTCGCCCCGACGTGGGCGATGATCAGGCTCCAGGCCTCGAATGCGCCGATGGCGAACCCGATGCCGGCGCCGAAGTACCACACCGTGCCGGCGATGTCCGCCGCCGCCAGGCGGCCAAAGCGCAGGTGACGCTCGAGCAGCGCCGCCGGCACGAGCCGAAACGCCGAAAGCCAGATGGAGATTCCGAAGATGCGGATCATCCACGGATCGGCGTCCACGCCGATCCATCCCGTGAGCATTGGCGGGCCGGCGAAGACGACGATCGCCGTGGCAACCGTCACCAGCCCCAGGTGCAGGGTGAACACCGCGCGTAAGTCGGATCGCCGCGGATCATCCTTGCGCTGAATCACGCTCGGATGCAGCCCGACGTCGGTG
>DAOUKN010000165.1:0-6531 GCA_034421255.1 Chloroflexota bacterium
CAGCAGATCATCGCCGCCACGCTGCTGCGCCGCTCGTTCGACGGTCGCGTGGGTACCGCCAAGCAGCGCATCGGCTCGGACCACGAGCAGTATCTCCCGGCGCCGGTGTTCACCCTCATCGAGGAGGCCCACCACTTCGCGCCGGCCGGCGAGGAAGTGCCCACCACCAACCTGCTCAAGCAGATCTTGGCCGAGGGCCGAAAGTTTGGGTTTGCCGTGGGATTGATCTCCCAGCGTCCCGGCAAGCTCGATCAGGACGTGCTGAGCCAATGCATGACCCAGTGCATCCTGCGCGTGGTGAATCTTGTCGATCAGCAGGCCATCGCCGGCGCGGTTGAGAGCGCCGGACGCGAGCTGCTCGCCGAGCTTCCGGCGCTCAGCAAGGGACAGGCGATCGTGGCGGGGGCGGCGATCAACACGACGGTGCTATGCCGGGTGCGTCCGCGGCTTACGCCCCACGGCGGCGAGTCGCCGGATGTTGTGGACGCATGGCGGCGGGCGCGGTCACAATTGCCGCCCGTCGATCGCTCGCTTGAGGCGGCTGACCCAGAGTCCGCGCGCACGCCCGAGGAACGGTTGTTCGGCTCGATACAGTGATCGCGGTCGCGCGGAGCCTTGAGGCAGTGCTCGATGTCCACACCTGTCGCCTTGCTGGCCGCTGCTAGGCAGGGGCCCTCGGGCACGGCGTGGCGATGATGCCCAGGCTGACCCTCGTCATTCCGGCGTACAACGAGGCGCGACGCCTGGGCGGCTCCCTCGACGCGCTGTCGGCCTTCCTCGCACAGACTGACATCGACGCCAACGTCATCGTGGTGGATGACGGCAGCACCGACGCCACGGCCGACGTCGCGTTGAGTTACGCGGTGTCGGATCGCCCTGTCGATGTCATCACCCTTACGGGACAACGGGGCAAGGGTGCGGCCGTCCGCGCGGGAATGCTGGCCGCAGATGCGGACGTGATCGGATTCGTGGACGCGGACCTCTCAACCCCGCTCGACGAGCTGCCCCGGGTGCTGGAAGCCTTCGACCGCGGGTACGACGTCGTCATCGGTTCGCGCGCGATGTCTCGCAGTCGCACCCTCCGCGCCCAGTCCACGGCCCGGCGGGTCGGCGCCCGGATGTTCCGTGCGATCACGCCGACAATCGCCGGGCTGCGCGGATTCCCCGATAGCCAGTGTGGATTCAAGTTCTGTCGTCGGGAAGCGGCCAGGGACCTGTTCGGTGGCACGGTGATCGAGCGCTGGGTGTTCGATGTCGAAGTGCTGCGACTCGCCGTGCACCGCGGATACCGCGTGGCGCAGATTCCCGTCGCCTGGCGCGATCATCCCGGATCGCGTCTGCGGCCCTCGCTGGTCGCTTTCGGCGTCTTGCGGGATTTGGTCCGCATTCGGCTGCGGTTTGCCCTCGGGAGGTATGGAGCCGCCGGACCTGCCGCCTAGAATGTCCCCATCGCGGCGGCCGCGCGTAGACTAAGCGGCCTCACCCCAACAGCGTGCGTTCCGGACGCCGTGCACGCGCGCAACGGCAGGAGATCGCCCGTGGTGTGGCGGATACCGAGAAAGCTGGGCGTCGCCTCTGGCACATCAAATCGAGTCGCGGCCCTGCCGGTTGGCGCCGCCCAAGCCTCCGCACCCGGTGTGAGGCGGCGCTAGGCGTGCGCATGCTGACGGAGACGCCCGTTCGCCGGGTTAGGGCCTTGAATGGCTGAAGGGTTCGATGCGTTCCGCGAGGCCCTGTCGGCCTTCCTGGGCGTCAGCCAGTACCTGGGCCTGGCCCTCTATGTGGGCATCGAAGAGGTTGGCATTCCGTTTCCGGTCCCTGCCGACACCCTGCTGGTGCTCATGGGCTATCAGGTGTCCCGCGGCGAGGCGAACCCCCTGCTGGTGCTGCTGGTCACCGTCGGATCGGCCACCCTCGGGGCGTCGATTCAGTATTGGCTGGGTCGATACTTCGGCACTCGATTGATCAACCGGCTGCGGGGCATATTTCGCCTCAGCCACGAACGCCAGGAGCGCATCGAGGTTTGGCTCCGTCGCTACCAGTTCTGGGCGGTGATCTTGCTGCGCCTGGTCCCGGGTTTTCGCGTCATTCTGACGCTGGTCTGCGGCGTGTCGCGCGTAGATTTCCGGCTGTTCGTGCCGTCGGTTGCCATCTCGGCCACCATCTGGGCCTCGATATTCGTGGGCCTCGGATGGGCGCTCGGCGACGAGTACGAGCTTCTGGTGGAAGCCATCGAGGAAAACGTGAGCATTGGGATCACCCTCGCGGTCGTCGCCGGGGCGGTGCTGCTGGCCATCGGGCTCTTCCGACTCCGGCGGCGCATCTTCCGCCGCACGTGAGCCCGACCCGCGGCTCGCTCGCTAGGACTTCTTGCGCGCCTCCGGATGCATGCGATCCGCGGCCCGCTTCACGAGGCTGATCCACGACGACGTGCCCTGGCCGCGCCAGTCTAGGTCGTCTTGCAGCTTCATCAGCCGGTCGACGCGCCCCAGGCGCTCCGCGCGTTCATAGATCCGCAGCCACACGCAGGGCATCGACGGATCGGTCTCGCACATGCCATGCATGTCGGTCCCGCCGCATGGCCCGTCGCGCAGTCCTTTCGGGCAAGCCATCGGACAGATGAAAGCCGTGTCCTGCAGGATGCAGTGCCCGCACATCTGGCAGCCAAACAGCGGCCGCTTGACCGCGCGCTCGACGAGCGTCAGCGCCTCCATCGGAGCCTGGCGGACGGCGCGCTTGATGACCGTGGACGTGATTGACATGGTTTCGCCGGCGGGATTCGGGCAACGCCCAATTATAGAGATTGGCGCTTCAACCTCTACGGGTGGCCGGTCGTGGGTTATTCCGAATCCGTCATTCCCGCGAAGAGCCTGCCCCGTACTCGATACGGGGCGGGAATCCACCCCCAAATTGCCAACCGACGAAGCCAGAGCGTCCGCTATCGCTGGAACGGGAGGCCGCTCCCACATTTCGAACAAGCCCGCTACCGAGTGGGCTGCATCAGCCCCGGGTTGTGCCCCGCGTGCCATGCGGACGTCCACGCTGAGCCCCAACCGTCGTCGCCGCCGACCTGACTAGGGCGATGGGCGTGCCGTGGGGGGCGTGATCTGGCGCTCGGGAATCCTGAGCGGTCGGCCGACGAAGAGCTGCGACGGATCGGCAATCTCGTTGATATCGGCCAGGTCTTCAACCGTCACGCCCAGCTCCTGCGCGATGGCAAACAGGGTGTCGCCAGCCTTGACGATGTAGACGTCGTCCTCGGGTCCCGTTGGCGCCGCGGGCGTCACCCGCTCGTCCGGCTGGGGAAGCTCGAGTTTCTGGCCCGCGAAGATGTTGTTGGGATCCAGAATGCCGTTTTTTGCGGCAAGGTCATCGATCGTGACGTTGAAACGCTCGGCGATCAGCGCCAGCGTGTCGCCGCTCTGCACGGTGTAGGTCTGGGGCAGCGGCGTCGGCGTGGGAGTTGGGGCAGGGGTGGGCGTGGGCGTCGGCGACGGCAGCGGCGGCACCGTGACGCCGGGGGAGACCGCGTCGGACGGGGACTCGTCGCCGAAACCCGGGAAGCTGTCGGAAGCCTGCGTCACCAGGACGACCGCGACGACGGCGAGAATGGCGAGGCCAAGCGCTCCAAAGATCAATTCACGGCGTGCATCGGTCACGCGCGCCACTCTCCCGGCTGGCGGCTCACCCCCATTGCCGATCCGCAGCGGGGTGTCGGCGCGGAGTCTCGCTCGCGGTGTCGCCGAGTATAGCGGCGCAGGCGTCCGCGCCTGCGGCCGGCGCTATCATCGGCGGCATGCAAGCGTTGATCCTCGCAGCCGGCTGGGCCACGCGCATGGGTGATCTCGCCCGCGCCACGCCCAAGCACCTGTTGCCCATCGGTGCGCGCTGCAGCTTGGACTTCGCGGTCGAGCGCCTGGCCGCCATCGACGACATGCGGCAGATCCACGTCATCACGCACGACGTCTTCTTTCCCCAGTTCGTCGACTGGGCCGCGGCGCACGCGCTGGCCCCGCGCCTGACGCTGCACAACGATCAGACCACCAGCGAAGCGACCAAGCTGGGCTCCATCGGCGACATCAAGTTTTTCCTGGACACCGCACCTCCCGACGACGATTTCATCATCGTGCTCGGCGACAATGTGTTCGACTTCGACCTGCGGCCGCTGGCGGCGCGAGCCCTAAACAACATCGTGGTGGGGCTGTACGACGTCGAGTCGCTCGACTTGGCGTCGCGCTACGGCATCGTCGAACTGGACGACCAAGATCGGATCGTCTCGTTCGTCGAAAAGCCGTCGGCGCCCCGTTCGACCCTGGCCGGAACCGGCATCTACGGCTTCCCGCGCGCAAACCTGGCCGACTTCGACGCCTACCTGGACGACGGCGGCAGTCCCGACCAATTCGGGTCGGTCATCGAGTGGCTCCACACCCGGCGCACCGTGATCGGCCACGTGTTCCACGGGCGCTGGTTCGACATCGGCAGCCCGGACGAATACGAGCGGGTCAATCGCGAGTTCGGCGGCAAACCGGGCTGAGCGTTGGCGCGACGGGGCGGGCCCGCGTGCCCTGAATTGGAGACATCGAAGTAGGTCAAGGCGCTGTCGGTCTTGACCTACTCCGACGGCGTCTCAACCGGACGGTACTCGAGAAGCGACGACTGTCCGATGATGGCGGTTACGCGCACGAGCATCTCGTTGCCGTTGGCGTCCATCAAGTGCAGTTCCTCCACGCCTGGGACAAACGAGACCGGCTGTTGCCGCCCGCCGTTAATGGCGATGTTGGAAGCGAAAAGGTAAGTCCTATTGCTCGTATCCAGGCCCGGGTTGAGACGGCCGATGAGCCCTGGAACTTGACCCGTCGACTCTGCGAACACGACCGAACCGCCGCCGGGTAGTGCGGCCAGTTCGATTGCAAGTGCTCGTTCCGCCGGTACCCACTCGCGTTCGACGTATGCGGCGCATCCGTCGGCGGCGGCGAACACGGTCATGGGCAGGTGCACCGAGTGCAGGTCGAGGCGCACTTCGCCGTGCCGGTCCGTTGACGCACTCCTCCACGTTTTGTTCGGAAACAGCGCCAGGACGCTCGCGTCTGCAAGTGGTCGGCCGCCCTTGCGCACGGTGATGATGACCGTTGCCGGTCCGGAGTCGGGCTCGGCAGCCGGTATCGTGAGACAGAGTTCCGCGTCGTCGATCAGCCGAAATTCGGGCTCTTTGCCGGTGAGTTCCCTCGTCTCGCGGCGAATGATCGGGACACCGTCGCCGCGACGCTCCATGAAGTACTGCCTGCCTCCGGTTCCTTCGACTTCGCTGGCGTTCATCCTCCCGAGCACCGATGTCAGCACCTCGTTCCGGGTCGATTGCCGTTCGCCCATGCTCTCGATCGTCAGGCTGTTTGGGAGTGAGCCCGGAGAGCAGAGTTCGAGGCGGTCAGAGAAGATCGACAGCCGAATTCGGCTCCCTCTGATCGAATAGTCGCGGTGCACCACCGCGTTCACGAGGCTCTCGAACAGTGCCCGGGTGCTGTATTCGGGCAGGTTCTCGCGGCCAGGATCCTTGCGCGCGCCAACCCTCATGTTGCGTACAGCAAACGCGAGCGCCTGTGTGATCTGGCGGTTGATCGGTCCGCTGATTTCCTGCGCGTCGATTTGTCCGGACCCGCGGTCGGTGCCGCGGTAGCGCACGGCAGTGATGACGGCGTTCGGGAGAAACTGTGCTGGGTTCTCGGTGCAGAGCAGCACGCCCGCCACTGTGGCGTGGGTTGCGCCATGCTCATGGGTCGCCAGCAGCCCGAGCTTCTCCAGTCCCAACTCAGGATCGCCGAGGCTCTCGGCGCTCAACAATGGTTTCCATAGCCGCTCATCCAGCGTGGCGAAGCCAGTGGCGGATACCGCCTGCTCGTCAACGCCAGCGAAGCGAGCTTGCCCGCGCCGTTGCGCCAGTCGCACCCGCTCGTCGGGTGTCATCGGCTGCTTCGAGCTCCCAACGCGAACGTAGCTCCCGCCGGGGCTATCGTGCTGGGCATGCCCCTCGGGGATCGAGACCAGCAGGAAGGCCCGATCGTCCAGCGCGTGGCGGTAGGTCAGCACCCGGATCGCTGGCGTGATCGAATCCCTGCAAATCTCCCCGACGACGCGCTCCAGTGCGTCCAGACTCTCTCGCGACATGCCCGTCACCTCGCCGCCATCGGTGACGCCGAGCAGCAGCACACCGCCACGGGTGTTGGCAAAGGCAGCTATCTCTCTTGCCCAGTCGTCGCGCTGACTCCCGGCCGGCTGGTCGCCGCGGAACACGACCTCTTTAAACTCCCAGCCGTTGTCCTCGCCCAGGCACAACTGGCGCCGGATCAGCTCGTCGCTATACGGCATCGTCATCGCTTGCTCATCCGCCTCGCGATCCGCCGCTCTCCCCGACCTGCACTACATGCATCCAGGTTGGTCTCCGCTACCCTACCCTAGGCGCTCTTGGCTATTTCGTTCGCGGCCAGCCGATCGACTCTCTGCTGCAAAGCGTTCTGCATGTCGCCGCCCAAGATT
>DAOUKN010000166.1:0-8820 GCA_034421255.1 Chloroflexota bacterium
ACTCCCGCAGCGCGCGTCGGATGTCCTCGTTGCCATCGACGCCGAGCACTTGCAGCAGTCCAAAGCTATAGACGGCGTCCAACGCGTCGGTGGCGATGGGAACCCGGTCGGAGTCAGCCCGCACGTACCAGATGTTGGGATGCCGCGGCGCACGTGCCAGCGCTTCGGCATCGCGATCCATGGCAATCACTCGCGCACCGACGGCGAGTTCGACGGTGGCCCGACCGGCGCCGCAGCCCGCATCGAGGATGAGACGCGCCGAGCGGAGCACCGCCATCCCACGGGCGAGCACCGACACTTCAGATTGCGAGTCAGCAGCGGGCGAGCCAGGCATCGTGCGCGTACCGTACCTTGACCAGCTCGTCGCTGCGATGGCGCTCGCCAGGCGTGAGCGCGCCGGGCTGCGGCGCGATGCGCAGTCGGTCGGCAAATCCCCGCGCGAGGGTCTGCACCAGCTCGCCAAGCGTCGTCGGCTGGGACAAGGCGTCGCGCAGACCCGGCGGGCCGGCGTTGGGCGCCGACGTGTGGGTGAGGGAGTGAATGTCCGAGTCGTGCGACATCACCAGGCTGCCGTGCTGCAGCACGCCGCCGTGCACTCGGCCCTGGGCACTGGCCACCATCTTGTGCGCACCCACCCATAGCTCGTGTCCGCTCGGTGACCAAAAGCAGAGGCCCGGCAGCGTTTCCTCGGCTGCATGTTCGGGAGCGACAGCCTCCGGCGCCAGCCCCAAGGCTTCCAGCCCGGCGGCAAGCCCCTGCGTGAGTGCCGCATACGACGCCCGCACCCCGCCGCGCACCAATCGGTGCCGCCGCGGAACGGCCATGGCATAGGTGAGCTCGTCGCTATGCAGCAGGGCCCCGCCGCCGGTGATTCGACGCACAACGTCGATCCCCAATCGCCGCGCCAGCGAGCGGTCCACCAGGTCCAGCGGCTGGTGATAGCCGAGGGAAAGCGCGCGCGGACGCCAACTGTAGAAGCGCAGCGTCGGTGGAGCGTCGCCACGCTGCACGGCCTCGGCGATGGCTTGGTCGACCGCCATGTTCCGCGCGCCCGCCGCCGCCGGGTCGACCAGCAGCCGCCACGTTTCCACGCGCTCCGGGCCCTTTCGTCACGAGTCGCGCCGTCTAGAATGGCAGCGCAGCCCCCGTAGCTCAGTGGATAGAGCGCCGGCCTCCGGAGCCGGGCGCGCGCGTTCGAATCGCGCCGGGGGTACCCACAGCCTAGCCGGGAGGGGCCGGGCCGTCGGCATCGGCGCCCGGGGACCGGGCCGTCGGCCGGCGCTCGCGCAGGCTGTCCGCGACCAGCACGATCAGTCCGGCGCCAATCGCCAGGTCCGCGAAGTTCAAGAAGCCGACGAACGGCGCAATGTTGAGATAGTCGAACACCGCGCCGAAGCGCAGACGGTCGATCACGTTGCCGAACGCGCCGCCGAGCAGCAGCGCAAAGGCGGCAACCAGCCACCACCGTTGCGGCGGGCGGGCAGCGACATAGGCGGCGAATCCCACGCCGATGGCCACGGTGATAATCAGGATCGGCGCGGGATGGTCACTGAAGAGCCCGAAGTTCACGCCGGGATTGCTCACCCGCTGCAAGGTGAACACCGGCCCGATCGTGGCCCCTCCCCATGGGAGCACCGCGTCCACGATGAGCTTGATGGCCTGGTCCACGGCGGTCACGACAAGACCCAGGCCGAATGTCACCAGGCGAGCACGCCTCGCGTGGGCGCGACTAGCCATTCGGTCCCTGCGGTGCGTCGCCGCGTGGCGATTCCAGTCCGAGTTCCGTCCTTCGCTCGTCATCGACCATAGGCTGTGCCGCTGGTCTCTTCTGAGGGTATGGCTGGCGACCCAGGCATCCGGCGTCAACCGATGCCAGCGCGGCCGTCCTAGCCGCCGCGAATCTCGACGGACGTGATGGTGATGGTCTCTTGCGGACGCGATCGTTCGCCGGTGCCGGCCACTCCAACCGGGACGGCCTCGATCTTGGCCAGCGTGTCGTCGCCCTCCACCATCTGCCCGAACAGCGAGTAGTCGGGCGAGAGGCGCCCCAGGGCCGTGAGATCGTCGAACACGATGAAGAACTGCGAGCCGTTTGAGTTTGGCCGACCCGTATTGGCCATCGCCAGGCTCCCCCGGATATAGGGGCGTTGGGGCGGCTCGATTGCGAAGCTATACCCCGGACCGCCGGTTCCCAGGCCCGTGGGGTCGCCACTCTGGGCCATGAACCCGGGAATCAGCCGATGGAACACGACGCCGTCGTAGTACCCGTCGCGGGCGAGGACCACAAAGTTGTTCACGGCCAAGGGGGCTTCGGCCGGCAGCAACTCGAAGGTCATCTGGCCGAGATTCGTCGACACGACGGCCGAGTACGGCGTCTCCGGGTCGATCTGCATTTCGGGATAGGCGTCGTAGGTCAAGACTCGCTCCTCGCCACAGGCCGCCGCGACGAGGACGCCCAGCGCCAACACGCTACGGACGACGGCCGTCATGGCTTCCCTTGGGTGCCTCCGGTTAACTCCCGCGATTCTAGCCGTCCATGGGGGCTTTCCGGACCCCGCATGTCGTCGCTTCCGGGGACTCGAGTGTCACGGCCAAGCGCAATTTCGTGTGGTAGTTTGACTGCTGTGTAAACTGTTGCCCTAGAACGTTACCAAGGTAGCCTCGCGTTTACTGAAGCGGCGAGGGTGCGCGCGTGCGGGTGAGACGCGACCTGATGCATTTGCACCGTCAGTCTGATCGGGAGCCGGCGTGCCGGTCGGCTCTTTCGAACCCGCGCGAAAAGGAGATTGGCATGCGGAAGCCAAGGTGGTGGCGCAGGAGCCTTATGGTCCTGGCAATCGTGGTCGGCGCCTTCATGGCGCTGCCCGTAGCGCACGCGCAGCAGGTCTTTGTGCCTGGCGCCGTGGTGGCGCTGGAGGGCACGCCGCATTTGTGGATTGCCGACGACCAGGGCGTCCTGCACTGGGGCGGCGACACCCGCGCCTTGTCCGGCAGGCACATCAACTGGAACGCCCGCACCGAGGTCAGCTTGGCGGGATTGCGCGCGCTGCCGAAGGGCGATCCGTGGCTGTCGGCCGGTCTGCTGAAGCAGGGCGATCCGATCTACCTCGTCAAGTGGGAGACCGAATGGCCGCAGCCACGCCTGTTCCACATCCAGTCCATCCCCGACGTGGAGATCTTCGGCATCAACGAGACCAACTACGGCCGATTCGTGCTCGACGTACCCACGTGGGAGGCGCGCTATGGCATTTCCGTGGCCAGTCTCCAGCGCGCAGAGTTGCCGGCGGCCGTGTCTTCCGTGGGCACGACGCCCGCGACCCCAGCGACCGGAGAGTCGGCCCCCCTGCGCTACCAGGAAATCAACGGCTACGACGGCGGGGGCGGAAACATCGAACTGCCGCAGGGCGAGGTCACGCTCAAGCTCCAGTTCGGCGGCTGGAACGCCGGCCCTGTGACAGTGGCCTATGGGATCGCGGGTGACGCACCGGTCCATTTGATCAACAACGCTCGCGTCTCCTACTTCGGCGAGAAGAACATCTCCGTGCCGCGGGCCGGAATTTACACATTTAGGGTGGAGGCTCCCCGAGACTGGCGGATCTGGGTTGGCCTTGCGCCCGGACTTCCATCCGTGCCGCTGCCGCTCGAAGGCTGTCAGACCAATATTCAGTGGCGCAAGACCAGCGAAGGCATCCACAAGGCGAGGTACGACTGTGGCGGTACCCGTTTGGATGGAACGTCGTATTCAGACATCAACACCGACAAGAAGTTCTGGGTGGTTTGGCGCCGCGACGACAGGTTCTTTGCCGTGACGTCGACGGGTTCCAGCTTCGCTGCCGCTGATTCAACGGTTCCTTATCAAGTCATCAAGGGGTTCAACGGCGGCAGTGGCCAGCTAGATCTGCCTGCTGCCGAATTGACGATGATGATTGAGTACGGCAACTGGCACCGGGCTCCACTTTCGGTGACCATACGAACACCCAGCGGCGAGGTAATCCGTCCGCTCGACAACGCAAGCGTTCCGTATCTGTCGAGATTGACGATTACTGTTGCGCAGGCTGGGACTCACGGCGTTCAGGTCGACGCGCAGGGCGACTGGCGGCTTTGGGTCGGCGTTGAAACCTCGTCGGCAGCCGACTTTCTCGAAGAAATCGAGGTGCCGGCGAGCGACTGCCGCACGCAAGACAAGTGGAAGCAGGTTGACGGCTTCTACCGGGCGGTGTTCAAGTGCCCGGAATTTGAACTGCGCGCCGCACACTATCCCGGCCTCAGCACCAGCAGCGGTTTCTGGGTGGTCTGGATGCGAGATCGTGACGTGCTGCACGACGTCACCTTCCACAAGACCTAAACAGCCGGCAACCGACGGCGAATGAGGGGAGTCGGCCCTCTCGCGGGTCCCGCGCCCGTAGGCGCGGGACCGCGCGGGCGGCTATCCGCCGTGGGCCCAGCGCTCCTCGCGCATCACGCCGCGCTGGTACGCGAGGTATTCGTCGCGGGTCATGAGCGGTTCGAAGTCGTCCACGATGCGCCGCGCAGTGCACGCGTCATTGCCCAGCAGATCCACAGCCATCCAAGCCAGCGCCTTGGCCGGCTCGACGTAGGCCATTTGCGAATCGACGATGTCCCAATCGGTGGCGTGATTGGTGCCGGTGGCGCCCGCCATGCTGGGATGCAAGGCCGGCATGATGTGCGACACGTCGCCCATGTCCGTCGATCCGGTGCGGTGGCCCAGCCGTTTGATCCCATCCTCGCCGTGAACCCCTCGCTGGTTGGCGAGAAACAGCTCGGCCATGGCGCTGTTGTTCAGCAGCGGCAGATAGCCGGGCAAGCTGCGGATCTCGACTTCGGCGCCTAGGGCCATCGCGCCCGCTCTGAGGGCGCGGTCGACCGTGGCCGAGGCCGCGTCGATGACGTCGGTCGTTTTGCCTCGGACATAGGTCTCCAGCCGCACATCGGCGGGAATCACGTTCACCAGGTCGCCGCCGTGCGTGATGATCGGGTGCACGCGCACCGCGTCCTCGTCGCGAAATGTCTCGCGCAGCGCGTTGATCCCGGCCATGCCAAGTTGGGCGGCGTAGAGCGCGTTCACGCCCCGCTCCGGCGCGGCGCCGGCGTGCGACGCCACTCCGACATAGCGAATCTGCTTGACCACGCAGCCGTTGTTCGAGGCCGTCACGGCGGCCATCCCGTTTGCGTCGGGCTGGGCGTGGGTGTGAATCATCATGGCGAGATCGACCTCGTCGAACTCGCCGCGGGCGATCAGCTCGGGCTTGCCGCCCAGGAATTCAAGCTCACCCGCCACCTGGAGACCATGCCGGTACTCAACTTCGACATACTCCTCCGCCGGCACGGCCATGAGCACGATCGTGCCGCTCAACTCACGCTGAACCCTCGGGTCGCTGAGCGCCGCGGCGGCGCCCATGAGACCCGCGATCTGCGCGTTGTGCCCGCAGGCATGCGCGGCGTGTGTGGCCGGATCTTCTCGCGGGTGTCCGGGCACCGTCAGTGCGTCGAGCTCGCCGATGAGCGCCAGCGTGGGACCTGGACGCCCGGTTTCGATCCGCGCGGAAACGCCGGTGATCGCCAGGCCCGTGCGGTGGTCCAGCTCCAGTTCGGCGAATGTCTGCGCAACCAGGGCCGCGGTCTCGAACTCCTTGAAGCCCAACTCGGGCCGTCCCATGATGGTTTCGCCGATCGCGATGATCTCGTCCTGTCGGTCGTCGATCGCATCCGCCACGCGTTGCTTCAGGTCTGCGATGGTGGTCATGGCGCCTCCGGGGCCTGGCTGTTGGGCTGAGCAGCGGGCCGATTCAGTGTGCCAGCCGAGAGTCCTCGGCGTTGGCCGCGGCGTCGCGCGGCAGCTCGTCGGCAGGCACGAAGCCATGCGCCACGCGGGCCATGAGCACGCTGCCAACCGCGGCCAGGCCCAGCGCCGCGGCAAACGCCGCCACCGGCCCGCCGGCCACCAGAACGGCGGCGCCAATAAGCGGACCGGCGATGCCCAGGATGCTGAGGATGAGCCAGAAGCTGGTCGCGAACGCGTCCACATCTTCGGGGCGAGCCAGCGAGGCCAGCGACGTCTGCCAGCCCACGTCCCCGGCCGCGAAATTCAGCCCGATTGCCGCGTACGCCGGCACCAGCAGCCAGAGGCTGTCCGCCCGGATGGCCAGGATGAAGAGCGCCGCGACCGCCAGCTTGAGCAGGGTGGACATCCAGACGACAAAAGGCCCGGAACGCCGGTCGCTCACGGCGCCCCAGAGGAGATACCCCGCCGCCCACGTGACGCCCTGGATCATCGCCAGCACGCCGATCACGGTGAACGAGGCGTCAAATGTGTCCACCAGCACCACTGCGATGGTTGGCTGGATGAGCAAATCGCCGAACAGGGCAACGTTCGAGCTCGCGGTATAGCTGCGAAACCGGCGGTTCGCCAGGGTCTGCCGAAACATGCGCCACGGGGGTGGGCGGACCGTCGGGGCGCGGGGCCGTGCTCGAATTCGAAACAGCGCCAGGGCCCCCAGCGCGCCGGCAACGGCGCCGCCGGCGAACACGGGGCCGTAGCCCACGGCGTCCATCAGCCCCCCGGCGAGCGGCGACACCAGCAGCACCACCACCGCCATGGCGGCCTGCGCCGCGCCGATGAGCCTGCCCCGCGCGCGCCGGGGAAATGCCGACTGCGTCACGCCCACGTAGATCGGGACGCCCATCATGGCGATGAGCGACCACACCAAGAGCATGAGCAGAAACGGCCCGGCCTCGTCGATGAACAGCGCGGCGATCAGCACCAGACGACCGACGGTCCAGAGCGCGGCGACCGCTCGTTCGGGCCGGATCCTTCGGAGGAGATAGGGACCGGCGATGGCCACGATCCCGCCGATGAATTGCACCGCAACGGTCAGCGCCACGGTGACTTCGTCGCCGCCGATCCGGCGCACGACGACCGCCATGTAGCTCCCGACGCTGCCGACAAAGACTCCCGCCAGGATCCAGTGAGTGAGGGTGGCGCGGAAGTTGCGCCGCACGTCCGGGGCCAGCCCGGCGTTCAACTCGGCGATGCCCGGCAGGCGCAGCGGCGCGCGCCCAACCCTGGCGGCAACACGACCCAAGGGCGCCGACGGCGCGCGACGTGCTTTCACCCGGCCCCGCACGAGGCATCGCCCGCACGATGCGGACCATGGCATCGTACTCGCTCGCGGGAATCCCGAGCGGCTACGTTGAGGCTATGGGCGGCTCACCCGCCGACGCGCCAGTTGAACTCGTCCGTGCGGGTCCCGTCCAAAAAAACGAGACGAAATCTCCACACGTGGTCGAGCAGCACCCCGCCAATGGCTTCCACGACCTTCTCGAAGTCCTGACTCACATCAGCCGGTGTGGCGTCGCCCGCCTCGAAGGCGATCATCGTCATCCCGTCCGGCGCTACGCTGGGCAGGTCCACCTCGACTTCGAGCACGCCGGTGCGAACCGCGAATTGTCGGATGCGCCACGACCAGAAGTGCTGCTTGATCGCCACAATGAAGGGCATCGCCGCGGTGTCATACCGTTCCGGGTCCCAGGCAATGGGCGTGCCGTTATACGCGCCGGGACAATCCTCGACGTTCCAAGGGGGGCCGGGCTCCATGGTGGTCATGAGGGGGGCGGCGACCTGGGTGACTCGCGACATGCGGATCGTACGTTAGTGGCGGGTGACGCACGGCCCGCCGATCCGCGGCCCATCTTCCCGCATGACGCGCCCCCTGCGCCGCCGCAAGGCTGGGGACTGGCCGAGCTGCATGCCCACACGTCGGCGAGTGACGGCGTGCCGTCCCCGGGCGCCCTGGTCCAACGGGCCGACGAGCTTGGCTTGGACGTGCTCGCGGTC
The DNA here is from genome assembly GCA_034421255.1 of Chloroflexota bacterium. GTDB lineage: Bacteria > Chloroflexota > UBA11872 > UBA11872 > UBA11872 > JAJECS01. The sequence continues at coordinate 7,856 of DAOUKN010000166.1, forward strand.
ACCGATCACGACACCATCGACGGCGCGCGGCGAGCCCGCGACATCGCGGCGGCCACCAACGCGCGGGTCGAGATCATCGTGGGCATGGAGGTCACCACCCGGCGGCAGGATCACGTGGTTGGACTGTTTCTGGAGCATCCGGTCCCGATATTCCGCCCGCTGGTCGAGACGGTGGAAGCCATTCAGGCGCAGGGCGGGTTGGCCATCGTGGCGCACCCGTTTCTGGGCGTGCCCACGTCCATCTCAGCCACGAGACTCCTGCGCGCGCTGGCGCACGTCCGATTCGACGGGATCGAGACCGAAAACCAGTACTTTCGGGAGCGCACCCGGGCCGAAGCGCGCCGGTTTCAGGAGACGCACGCCGAGCGCGTGGGCGCGTCCGTGGGCGCTACGGATGCCCACTTCGGAGATCTCGGCCGGGCAGTGACCCTGTTTCCCGGCCACACGGCGGCCGAGCTTCGCGCGGCAATCGTCGAACGCACGGCGCTGCCGGCGCGCGGCGGCCTGCGGCACCCCCGCCCGGCGTTGGCCGACCACGCGCGCAACCAGTTTCGGAGCCTGGTCAAGCTGCCGGTCATGCGCGCCCGCACCTTATGGCGCCAGCGCCGCGGAACCGGCCCTTAGCCTCACCGCCGCCCCGGCGGCTGGTGGCCCACGTCCGGCGTACCGCGCGCGCCCTGGCCGCGGACGGCGCGGTCTATGCGCGGGAGATGCGCCGCTTCTCACGCAACGCGCGCCTCCTGCTGCTGAGCACGCTGCTTGGGGCGTTCAGCGCCGGCGTCTTCCGCGTGGCCTACAACCTCTATGTGCTGGAGCTGGGCTTCACCGCCGCCGATGCCGGTCGTCTGGTCACGAGCGCCAGCCTGGCCGCCGGGCTGGCGGCGATTCCGGCCGGACTGCTGGCGCTTCGGGTGGGCGCGAAGCCGGTGATCCTCGGTGGCGCCGTGCTCCTTGGCGTCGGGACG
>DAOUKN010000167.1:0-3079 GCA_034421255.1 Chloroflexota bacterium
TTCGGAGGTTTGGTGTATGGGGGACGCAGGGGAGGCACTGCGTCCCCCATAGAACACCCGAAAGTTAGTGAGGGGCGCCTCCACCGGCTCGCCGCATGATGGCGACGGCGTCCGCGTCGATACGGTCGCGCTGATCGCGCCAGGTATCGGCGTCCCAGATTTCAATGACATCGCCGGTGCCAATCACGGCGACCTTCTTTGCCAATCCAGCGAAATCGATGAGGTGCGCCGGAATGTTGATCCGGCCCTGCCCATCGAAGTCCACGCGCTCGGCCATGCCGAAGACGCGTCGTTTGGTGTCGCGCACGTCGGGGTCGAGGGGATCCATGTCCGCCAGGCGTTCCTCGATCTGGCGCCAGCGTTCGCTCGGATAAAATGTGAGGCACCGCTCGGCGCCCACCGTGAGCACGCCGCCGCCGGGAAGCAAGGCGCGAAACTTGCTGGGGAAGGCCAAACGCCCCTTGGCGTCGAGCTGGTGGACTCGAAGTCCTGTGATGCCGTGCATTGCTCATGACGTACGCGAGATTGCGTATGGCTCGCGGTCATCCTCCCCACATTCCCCCACAAATCACCACTTCTGTGGTGATTCAACGGCGGAAGTAAACCATAGGCCCCACTCGGCGTCAAGTGATTTGCCGAAAATTCCTTGAGGTTCTTGGTCGGCCGCCGCCTGCGCCGCCGCGCCGCGGCTAGTCCGGCGTGGCGTCCGCCGGGTCGATGCGGTCCAGCGCCCAGTTCGCCAGCCGGTCCGCCAGGACGTTGGCTTCGCGCTTGACGTGGGCGTATCGCACCCGCGCCCCGGCCGGCTGGGAGGCCCGGACGCGTTCCGCCAACGGGCGCAGACCGGCGTGCTTGATGCGCCACTCGCCGCTGAGCTGTCGCACCACCAACTCGCTGTCCAATCGGAACTCGATCTCCGTGGCACCGAGCTGTCCGGCCAGCTGCATGCCGGTCCACACGGCGTGATATTCGGCCTGGTTGTTGGTCATCTTGCCCAGCCGCACCGCGGCTCGGGCCACGATCTCGTAGTGCTCGTCAAGCGCGATCACGCCGGCCGCCGCCGCTCCCGGGTTGCCGCGGCTGGCGCCGTCGCAATGAATCGTCAGCTTGATCGTCGCCCTCGCCATTCGTGCGTGGCTCGCGGGTGTGATCGTACCTATCGACGCGTTCGGGGTCGGCAATGACCGATCGCGCGCCGCTGGACGCGGCCCGGCCGTTCGCGCGCTATCGGGCGGAGCTGGGCCTCGGTGCGCATTGGTATCTGGCGGCGCTCCGCGCGGCCGGCGCGTGGACGCTTCGATCAGAGCTCGTGCGGCAGCGGCGGCTGGTCTACCTCATCGACGGGCAGGCGCTGGATCTGTTGCTGGTCATCGAACGCCTGGTTGCCGTGGGCGGCGGCGCCAAGCGCGCCGAGCTCGACCGCCTCCTCTTCGCCGGCGAACCGCCGATCCCGCTGACCGAGGCCGAGTTCCGCGACGCCCTGGGGCCCGAGGGCTATTCCGCCTACCTCAACTACTTCTTCGGAATCACCGTCGAGGAAGCGCTGCATGGCGCCGTCGAGCTCGAGGCGGCCAAGGCCCATGCGCTGGATGCGTCCGCGAGCCTTGGAATCTATGAGCGTATCTATGGTCGCTCGCTGTCGGAGCTGCTGGCGGCCTATGCGGAAGAGCGCGGCGACGACCCGCCGCAGCGCCTTGCCTGGCCGGCCTATAAGTCGTTTACCTATTGGCTCTTTCGCTGGCGGGTGCGGACCTCAATCGCTCCGCGCATCGCCAGCGATACGCGCAAGGCCCTGGACTATCTGCGCCGGCTGCGTGGACCCGGCGGATCGCCCGACCCGCTGCGTCCGAATGCGGACGCCACCGCCGATCCCACAGCGGCGCCGCCGAACATCATCGACATCAGGCGTCCGGCCTAGGGTGTGCTCCGAACAAATTCGAGGTCCTAGCCGATATGCGCCCCCATCCGTTCGGTGACTCCTTCGACAAGCTCAGGACGAACGGATGGGGGCGCGGCCCACCGACGCATTGAGAGCTTGCCTCGAAGACTCCGCCTACGTTGCCGCGTCGGCGCGACCGGGCCCACGAGCGAGTGAGGCGACCAGCGCCAGCAGGGTGACAGCCGCGGCCACGGCCCACGTGACACGGAAAGCATCGAAGGCCGTGTCGAGCGGTTGATCCCCCACAACCGCGACGCCCAGGATTCCGGCCGCCAGCACGCCCCACAGCGTCCCCCAGAGCGCCTGTCCCACCGACTGCCCGGTGTTCCGCGCCAACGACATGGTGGCGCTGGCCTGCCCGCGATGGCGCGGCGCCGCCGCCCCCATGAGCGAGCTGGCGTTGGCGCTATTGAACAGAGCGAGTCCCACACCTGTCACCAGCGTTCGCACCACCACGTCGCCGGGACCGGCGGCGTCTCCCAGCGTCGCCATCAGCGCGAGTCCGACCGCGGTGAGGGCCACGCCCACCGACGCGACCGGTCGCGGCCCCAGACGATCCGCCAGCGCCCCGGACGGCGGTCCCAGCAATCCCATGAGGGCCGGGATCGTCGCCAGGACCAGTCCGACCTGCACCGGAGCGAGCCCTAGACCGCGCTGCAGATAGAACGGCAACAGCAGGACGAGCGACGACAGCCCGGCGAACGCCAGAAAGGCCGCCAATGTGGCCGCGCTCAGCTCGCGCACGCGGAACATCCCAAGGTCGACCGTCGGCGCCGGCGACCGGCGCTGCCACGCCAGGAATCCGCCGAGCAGCACGATTCCCGTCAGCAATGGCGCCAGCGCCAGCGGCGCCACAAGACCCGCGACTTGCACCCGATTGAGCCCGAACAACACCAGCATCACGCCAGCCACCAGCGAAGCCGCCCCGGCGAAGTCGAATCGCCGAGGTCCAATGGGCGCGGCATAGGGGAGGGACCGCAGCCCGAACGCCAGGCTGATCAGGCCGACCGGAACGTTGAGGTAGAAGATCCAGCGCCAACCGATGGTGCCCACGAGCACGCCGCCAGCGAGCGGCCCGGTGATGAGACCCGCGGAAACCGCGCTGAGCACCCAGCCCATGGCGCGGCCGCGCTCGTTCTC
>DAOUKN010000168.1:0-3419 GCA_034421255.1 Chloroflexota bacterium
TGGTGTCCGTGCGCGGAGTCCACCACCACGGCGTCGGCGCCCGCCCCCACCAGCTCGCGGGCGCGTGGCAGTTGGGCGCCTCTTTGATGAGCACGACATCGTGCGGATGCCCCTCATCGACGCTGGCACGGGAAGCACGAACGAATCGACCCTTCGTCTGCAGCTCGCGGATGTCGGCCGCGCCAACGTATCCCATCGCCGATCGGAGGCCGCCAACGAGCTGATTGATCATGTTCACCGTGGGACCGCGATATGGAGTCTGGGCTTCCACGCCTTCGGCGACCAGCTTGGCGGCGTCATGGACCTGGTGCTGACCGTACCGGTCGCGCGACGATCCCGCGCGCTCCATCATGGCGCCGATCGAGCCCATGCCACGGTATTCCTTGAATCGCTCGCCCTGGCGGTAGACGATCTCGCCCGGGCTGTCGTCCGTGCCGGCAAACATGTTGCCGATCATGGCCGCGGCCGCGCCGGCGCCGATCGCCTTGGCAATGTCGCCCGAATACCGCACGCCGCCGTCGGCGATGAGCGGCACGCCGTGCTCGCTGCATGGCCCGAGGCAGTCGGAGATGGCCGTGAGCTGTGGCACGCCGACACCCGCCACGATGCGCGTGGTGCAGATGGCCGCGGGGCCGATGCCGACCTTGACGCAGTCGGCGCCGGCCTGAATCAGCGCGCTGGCACCCGCCGCCGTTGCGACGTTGCCCGCGATGACGTCCACGTCCAGCGACTCCTTGACGCGGCGCACCGTGTCGATGACGGCGCTGTGGTGTCCGTGCGCGGAGTCCACCACCACGGCGTCGGCGCCCGCCCCCACCAGCTCGCGGGCGCGTGGCAGCCCTTCGTTGTGGGTGCCGATGGCGCCGGCCACCACCAGTCGGCCTGACCCGTCATAGACCGCGCCGGGAAACTCCTCGCGCTTGGCAATGTCCTTGACCGTGATGAGTCCGCGCAGCTGGCCGGCGTCGTCCACGACCGGGAGCTTCTCGATGCGGTGCAGATGCAGCAGCTCCTCGGCCTGTTCCAGCGTGGTGCCGACCGGCGCGGTGACCAGGCGCTCGGTCGTCATCAGATCGGCAACCTGCATCGAGTCGTCGCGGCAGAAACGCAGATCGCGGTTGGTGAGGATGCCGACCAGCTGCCCGCGCGAATCGGTGATCGGCACGCCCGAGATGCGGTACCGCGCCATGACCTCGTTGGCTTCGCCCACGGTGGCCGTCGGCGGCAAGGTGATGGGGTCCACGATCATTCCGGACTGCGAGCGCTTCACCTTGTCGACTTCGAGCGCCTGATCCTCGAGTCCCAGGTTGCGGTGGATCACGCCAATCCCGCCGGCGCGCGCCAGGGTGATGGCCATCCGGGCCTCGGTGACGGTGTCCATCGCCGCCGAGACCAGGGGCACATTGAGCGTAATCCGCGGCGTGATGCGCGTGCGCGTTGATACATCGGTTGGAAGAACCTCGGATCGCCCCGGGACCAGGAGAACGTCGTCAAAGGTCAAGCCTTCGACGATCGTCCGATTGCCCACCGAGTGCAGCTCTTCGGTCCGCAGCGGATCTGACTCAACGCTCACGCCGTAACCTCCCTGTCCGGAGCCTCCCCGGAACGCAAAGCACCCCGATCGACTGACGATCGGGGTGCGGTACCAGCGACGTTCAGCCGCGTCAGGCGCACGGGCAAACGTGCGCTCGTTCCCAACGCGGCACAAGACCACTCAACATTGAGGCATTGTACATCGCACCCATGCCGCGCCCAACGGATTCCGGACCGGATCGCCGTTATAGAATTCGACATCGCATGGTGGGCGTAGCTCAATTAGGTTAGAGCGTCTGGTTGTGGCCCAGAAGGCTGGGGGTTCAAGTCCCCTCGCTCACCCCAGGCTGTTCGGCCGCCGGATATTGCCGGGCACTCGTTCCCGTTCACCGGCCACCGCCTTCCCCTGGTAGATTCCGCCGAGGTGTCTCAGTCCAACGCGGATCGTGACGTAAGCGGCGGCGGGCGGTCGGTCGCGCCGTCTCCGGCAGACGTTCCCGAAACCAGCGCGGCAAGCACGCTGGTCATCGTGGCGGCGGCCGTCCTGATCGTGGCTGCGGTGGTGTTCATCGTCCTGGCCGACAACGTGCTGCGCGGTCGCGGTGAGATTCCCGACATCCTGCAGCCGACCGCGGCGGCGCCGGCGCAAACGCCGACCGTGTCGGGCCCCAGGCTCTCGGTGGTCACTCCGCCCGCCGCCAACATTGATCTGCCGCTGCCCGAGCTAAGGGTGACCACGGTGCCGACGCCGACGGTGGTGCCGGTGCGCACGGAGCGGCCCGCGCGCTATACGGCCTATATCGTCGAGCCCGGCGACACGCTGGCCGGCATTGCCAGTCGATTCGGGTTTTCGTTCGAGGAGATCGCCGCGGTCAACGGGATCGACGAGCCGTGGACTATCCAGATCGGGGAGACGATTCTGATTCCGCGTCGCTGACGTCGTCGGCGGCCTTCTCGTCAGTCTCTCCCAGTTCTTCCGGCTCTTCCGGCGTCGAGTCGTCGCCCGCGTCATCCGAATCGGTCGCTTCCGCCGGCGCGGATACCGCATCGGCAGCTTCTGCCGGCGGTTGGTCCGCGGCGGGCTTGTCTTCCTCGGTCTCGGTTTCCTCGGTGAGAGTCGCCTCGGCGGGCTGAGCCTCCGCCGGTTTTTCCGACGCGTCGTCGCCATCGGAACTGTCGGCTTCGGGCGCTGCCGGAACTGGCGCGTCTGCGTCGCCGCCCGCGGAAGTCTCCGCGTCCGGTGCGGCTGCGACCGCTTCGTCGGGCGGGGCTGGCGCGGGGGGTGGATCGTCGCTTGGCGGCTCGCCCGGATCCAGGGCCACCACCCGAACCGGCCAGGCTTCGACCCCTTCGATTCGCATGGGCAGCGCCATCACCGCAAAGCGTTCGTCGCTGAGCTGGTCGGTGTTCGTGGCGCCGCGCACGACCGGAATCTCATTGGCGAACAACGACGTGAGCACGGTGCGCTCCTCGTTCCACGACGGGGACGAGCCAATGGAAATGCGCTGATCGAGCACCAGCAGCTTGACGCCCTTGTCCCACAGCCACTGCGAGGCAAAGACCGAGAGCCGGGCGCCGCCCGAGACCTTGGGCGCCAGCGCAAGGACCGCAATGTCGTCGCGGCGCAGGCGGTCTCCCGCCGCTTCGTCCAAATCCATCTGGGTGACCTCGGACATGCCGTTCGATGCCGGCAGCCGCACCACCACGCCCTCACCGAAGAATCGATCGATCGGGGCCTCGGACAGCGAATAGCCCGACGCCAGATAGCGCCGCGACGTGACGACGTGCGTGCCGACGGTGGTCTCCATGGCGACCCGATGGAACACGCCATGGCCGCTGCGTGGGCGCTCGTATTCGCGCACGCTGAAAGACCCGTCGGCTCCGTC
>DAOUKN010000169.1:0-5894 GCA_034421255.1 Chloroflexota bacterium
ATTCCCCCAGTTGCTTCGGCGGCTGGGAAGAGGCCACCTCCGGGTGGCCTCTGCTTCATTGCTGCCAAGCGACCCACTTCGCCTTGCGTCCGCCCGGTGCAGGGCCTACGACACGCCTCGGTGCCGCCTCCTGACCTCAGCCCGATAGGCAGGCCATCACGGGGTCGTAGTCGGGCAGCTCCGCCACCTCGGGCGCGGTTTCGATGTGCGCGACCCTGCCGTCTCCGTCGACCACCACGACCACGCGGTTCGCGATGTTCATGTCCTCGATCAGCACCCCGTAGGCGCTGGCCATCGCCCCGAGCGGATTGAAGTCGCTCAGCACCGGATAGCCCACGCCCGACTGCTCGGCCCAGGCCTTCAAGGTCCAGGTGTTGTCCGTGGAGATTGCGACCGTCACCGTTCCCTCGAGCCCGTCCAGCTTCTCCTGGATGATCGGAAGCTGGTCGCTGCAGACCGGCGAGAATGCCGCCGGCACGAAGTTGATCACAACCGTGGACCCGCGATGGTCGCTCAGCTTGAACGGCTCCCCGTCTCTGGGGGCCGTCGGAAGCTCAAAGTCCGGGGCCTCGTCACCCACCTTCAAAGTCGCTGTCTCAGACATTAGGCGTCTCCCAGGAAAGTAGCTGCCGCGATCGTACGGGCCGCCGCGCCCGCCCACAACGCAGGCCGGCTAGCGATAGGCCGACGCCTGCATGCCGAACCAGGTGGCGTAGGTTTCGGGCGGCCCGTTGACGGTCTCCGCCAGAATGATAGATGGGGCGCGGGATGGAGGCAGGGCGGGTCTTTGCTTGCCGCCGAGCGGCGTCAGGCCGCTTCTTCGCCGCGTTCCTGTCCGGCGTCGTCCGGGGTCCCATGCCCGCGTCCGTTCATGCCGACGAACAGCCCTTCGATCACACCTTCGATGCGCGAGCTCCGTTGGTCCAGTCCGTGCACGTCCGTCCGCAATTCACGAATCTCGGCTCCCAACTCGGTCCGGACAGCTTGGATGTCGGTCTTCAACTCATTCCGGACAGCTTGGATATCGGTCTTCAACTCATTCCGGACAGCTTGGATATCGATCTTCAACTCGTTCCGCACGGCGTGAATCTCGGCGCGCAGCTCGGTGCGCACGTCTCGGATGTCCGCGCGCAGCCAGGCGGCTATGGCGATATTGAGGGTCGCCAGGGCCGCGCCCACGCCCAAAATACCGATCAACTCGGGCGTCATTTGACTGCCGCGAGGCGGTTGCTGGTCACTCGATCCCTCCGCCGCGTCTGGCGACATGCGCGGCGCTGGCACTCCTGCACATTGCGGTTATTCTCGCAACAATTGCGGCCGCTGGGAAGCGCGCCGGCTAGCGATAGGCCGACGCCTGCATGCCGAACCAGGTGGCGTAGGTGCCGCCGCGGGCCACCAGCTCCTCGTGCGTGCCTTGCTCGGACACGCGGCCGTCCTCGATGACGTAGATGCGGTCGGCCATGCGCACGGTGGAGAACCGGTGCGAGATCAGCACCGCCATGTGGTCCGAGGTCAACTCCCGGAAACGCTGAAAAACCTCGTACTCGGTGCGAGCGTCCATGGAAGCGGTGGGCTCGTCCAGGACCAGCAGTTGGGCATCGCGCATGTAGCCGCGGGCCAGCGCGATCTTCTGCCACTCGCCACCGGAGAGCTCGGTGCCGTCGCCCCACCAGCGCCCGAGCGTCGTGTCGTAGGTGTCGGGGAGGCCCTCGATGGCCTCAGCCGCGCCGCTGCGTTGCGCCGCCGATTCCACCAGCGAACGCACGTCCTTGAGCGGCAGGTTGCCGTAGCCGATGTTGTCGTTGGCCGTGGCGTGAAACTGCACGAAGTCCTGGAACGTCACGCCGATCTGGCTGCGCACGCTGGCGACGTCGTACTCGCGCAGGTCGACGCCATCCAGCGTGACCCGTCCCCGCGAGGGGTCGTAAAGGCGTGTGAGGAGCTTGACGATGGTGGTCTTGCCCGCGCCGTTGGCGCCCACCAGGGCTATGGTTTCGCCGCGATCGATCTTGAGATCAATGCCGCGCAGCACCGGCTCGCGCGCACCGGGATAGCTGAAGTGCACGTCGTGAAAGGCCATCCCCTCGCGGATCGGTCGCGGCACCGGTCGTTGCCCTGGATCGGGGCGGATGGTCGGCTCGAAGGCCAGGAAATCGAACAGGTTGGTGAGAAACAGGTTGGCCTCGTACATCGAGTTCACGCCGCCGAAGATCTGACGCAGCCGGTCCTGGGTCTGCACGAGGGCCTGGTGGTAGAGCGTGAGGTCGCCCAGCGTCAGACGGCCCGCGATGGTGGCCAGCGCGACGAAGATGTAGAGCCCCGACGCCGTGCCCGCCGACACGATGCCCAGCGCGAAGGTGACGCTCTCGCGCGAGAGGGTGAGCTTGCGGTTCTCGCGGTAGAAGCGGGCGAAGGTGCGGCGGTATTGCTCCAGCAGGTGGCCGCCCAGGTCGAAGAGCCGCACCTCCTTGACCGTCTCGTCCGAAGTCATCACGTAGCCCAGGTACCAGAGTCGGCGGGCCTCGGGCGCGCGCCGCCAGTTCATCCGATAGCGCGCGCGGGCAAACCACATGTCCGAGGCCAGGTAGGGAATGGACGTGATCGCCACCACCAGCAGAATCCACCACGCCAGCGCCGCCAGCAGCGCCGCCACCGACACCAGCTGGATGAAGCTGCCGGCCAGCGAAAAAACATTGGAAACCAGCCCGGTCGGACGCATGTTGGCCTCGCGGCGGGCACGCTCCAGCATGTCGTAGAAGGTCGAGTCCTCGAAATAGGCCAGGTCCAGGGTCTCGGCCTTCTCGAGGATCATGATGTTGATCCGGTTCGAGAAGCGGTCGCCCAGCATGGCCCGCAGGGCGTTGCCCCCGTGGTCGAGCGCCGTGCCGACCAGAGCCAGAGCCAGTTGCAGCACCACCAGCGTGACCACGCGGTTGACCGAGTCACCCGTCCCGCCGGCGGCGATGGCCTCGACGACCGCGTCGATCACCAGCTTCGTCAGCCAGATCGTCGCTGCGGGGATGAGCGCGCGCACCACGGTCACGGCGGCGACGCCCGCGGTGAGGCCGGGACTGGTTTGCCACACCATGGCCATCACGCGCGGCGTGTAGGCAAAGGTGGCGCCCAGGGCGCGCAGGAACTCGCGCGGGCTGAATGAGCCCCGCGGCGAGGACCGCCCGTGCGCGAAATCCATGAGGGCGATGGGACCTGAGATTCGACCTAGACTAGAGGCTAGCAGCGCAACCGCGCCGCCAAACCAAGCGGAGCCGTGCCATCGACCTCAGCAGGCGAGCCTGCCCAGAGCCCGCGTCTCGCGGGAAGCGAGTGTGGTCGGTCTGGGAGCACAAGGTCGCCGCACTCGCGACCTAGTCGAGAGGCTTTCAGACAATCCGCTCCGTGGCACATGCGAATTCTGGGAACGACGGCTCCGAAGGCGTGACGCGCTTTGCCACGTGGGCTGCGCGGATGGTGGTGCTGGCGGCCTTTTTCGACCTCTTCGTGCAATTCCCGATCATGGCACCGCATGCGCGGGATCTCGGCGCGTCGGCCACCCTGGTTGGCGTCATCGTCGCGGCGTACTCGGTCACCAACCTCTTCGGCAACCTGGGCGCGGGATTCGTCCTCGACCGCTGGGGCCGTCGCCTTCCCGTGCTTCTCGGCTTGGGAATCACGGCGCTGGCCGTGCTGAGCTATGCCTTCGTCCGCACGCCGGAGCAACTGCTGGCCGCGCGCGCTATCCACGGCATCGGCGCCGCCGCGCTCACCCCGGGGGCCTTCGCCATCATCGGCGACCGCGCCGCGACCGCGCAGCGCGGTCGGGCCATGGCCCTTGCCGGCGCCTTGATCGCGGTGCCGGCCATGATTGGGCCGCCGTTGGCCGGGCTGCTCCGCGACGCGTGGAGCGCCGATGCCGTCTTCCTGGCCGACGCCGCCTTCATGTTCGCCACGCTCATCATCTTCGCCACGACCACGCGCGAGACATGGCGTCCTGCGGATTTGCGCACGATTGCCGGCAACGCCGAGCCGCTTCCCGCTCTGTGGCGCAGCCGCCTGCTGTGGTCGGCATATGCCGCGCAGTTCGCCATCACCATCGGCGTCGGCGTCCTTGTGACCCACCTCCCGCTCGTGCTGGAAAACCAGGGGGAGTCTGCCGCGCGGTCCGGCGTCAGCTTTGCGGTCTACGCGCTGGTGTCGATGCTTGTGATGGCGAGTCCCATCGGCGGCGCCAGCGATCGCATTGGACGCTTCATCCCGCTGGTCGTTGGGCTCTTCGGCGTTGCAGCCGGACTAGCCATCGTTGGACTGTCCGCCGGCTACGGCGGGATTGTGATCGGCATGGCCGTATTCGGCCTTGGCTATGGGCTGGTGTTTCCGGCGGCCACGGCCCTGGTCACCGAAGCCACCGGCGCCGCGCGCCGCGGGAGGGTCTTCGGGGTGTTCTACGCGGTGTATTCGCTCGGGGTGGCCATCGGCGCGGCCGGCAGCGGGCGTCTGGCGGGGGTGTTCGAGAACCTAGTCGACCTGCCGTTCTTCACGGCAGCCGTCGTGGTTCTGGCGGCGCTTCCCATCGTCGCGACGCTCAAGTTTGCGACGAGGTCGCGGGGGTGACCCGGCAATCGGCCAGAACCTGGGACGCGGACGTCCGCACGTTCGCTCGATGCTGACGCTGGGCTAGCCATACCAGGGCAGCATTGGCTCGACGGCCAGGACCAGGAACACCAGCGCGAGGTAGATCAGGGAGAACTTGTAGGCGTCCAACGCCTGCTTGGAGCCGGCGCCGTTGCGCAGGGGCCAGGAGGCGAATAGCCAGTAGGCGCCGAGCAGCATCGCCGCCAGCGCAAACGTCAGTCCGCCGTAGCCGGCGGCCAGCGGCAGCCATGCGAGCGCGGTGAGCAAGAGGATGTACAGCATGATCTGCACGGCGGTATCGCGCGGACTGGCGATGGCCCCCAGCATCGGAATCTTGGCCGCCGCGTAGTCATTGCGCAGCACCAGCGACAGGGTCCAGAAGTGCGGCGGCGTCCAGAAGAACACGAAGGCGAACATGTACAGGCCCACGGCGTCAATCTGACCGGACACGGCGGCTGCGCCGATTAGGGGTGGGAAGGCTCCGGCGGCGCCGCCGATCACGATGTTGTTCCACGAGCGACGCTTGAGCAGGACGGTGTAGACGAGCACGTAAACCGCGGCCGCCGCGAGCGTGAGCAGTGCGGCGAGGAGATTGGTGGTGACCGCGAGGGCGACGACGGCGATCGCCACCAGCACGAGACCGGCAATGACGGCGGTGGCCGGGCCGACTCGACGCGAGGCCACCGCGCGATCGCGAGTGCGGCGCATTCGGGCGTCGATGTCTTGCTCCAGGCCCTGGTTGATGACGTTGGCCCCCGCAGCCGCCAACGCGCCGGCGAACACGACGGCCAGCAGCACCGCGGGCTCGGGGCTGCCGGCCGCGGCCTTCCAAACTCCGGCGGCGGCGATGAAGACCAGCAGCAGGATGATGCGGGGCTTGGCGAGCTGGAAGAGGTGGCGAAGAAGGGCGGGCATCAGTCAGCCTGGGGCTGCAACGCCAGGCTGAAATGGATCACCACCACCCACCAGAGCAGGGTGGCGAGCGCCAGATGAAGCACGCGCAGTTCCGGCCGCAAGCCGATGACCATGGACGTCACGCCCACGGCGAATTGCGCGGACGACACGAGGCCCGCGGCCAGGCTCAGGTTGAACGCAAGGCCAATTCCCCCGCGCCGCCAGACCTGCCAGGCGGTGAAGAAGAACGTGAGCACCAGCGCCGAGGCGGCGCCGCGATGCAGCATGTGCAGGGTCAGGTTCTCCGCGCCCACGCTGCCGTCGCAGAGCGGCAGCGTGGGGCAGCCGGCGCTGGAGTTGGTGCCCACGAT
>DAOUKN010000170.1:0-11616 GCA_034421255.1 Chloroflexota bacterium
CACACGTTGCAGGAAATGCTCACCGTGAAGTCCGACGACATCCTCGGTCGCGTCAAGACCTATGAGGCGATCGTGAAGGGCGAGACAATCCTGGAACCCGGCATTCCCGAGTCCTTCCGCGTGCTCGTCAAGGAGCTGCAGAGCCTGGGGGTGGCGGTGGACATTCTCGACGAATACGAAGAAGAGGTGCCGCTGGTGGTGGAGCACTCACATGACATGTTGCCGGACCTGGACGGCATCAACATTCAAGGCCGCGAATACCGGCTGTAGGAGGCAAAACGAGCGTGCTTGAGGTCAACAAGTTCAACGCAATCCGCATCCGCCTCGCATCGCCGGAGCAAGTTCGGTCGTGGTCCTACGGTGAGGTCATCAAGCCGGAGACCATCAACTATCGAACGCTGAAGCCGGAGCGGGACGGTCTGTTCTGCGAGCGCATTTTCGGTCCCACCAAGGACTGGGAATGCTCCTGCGGCAAGTACAAGAAGATCCGCTATCGCGGCATCATCTGCGACAAGTGCGGCGTGGAGGTCACCCGCTCGCGCGTACGGCGCGAGCGCATGGGCCACATCGAGCTCGCCGCCCCGGTGACCCATATCTGGTTCCTGAAGGGTACGCCGAGCCGGATCGGGCAGATCCTGGACATTACGCCGCGCGATCTGGAGAAGATCGTGTATTTCGCGTCGTTCATTGTCACCGAGTTTGACGAGGCCGAGCGCGACGCGGCGTTGGGTCGCATCGATGACGACCTGGCGGCGCGCGAGGCGGAGATCCAGGCCGAGATGGCGCAGCAGGCGGAGGATCTCGAGGCCGAGACGGCCGAGCAGATCGCCAAGCTCGACGAGCAACTCGAAGGCGAGGTCGCCCGGCTCCAAGAAGAGGCCGAAACGACCGTCACCCGCCTCAGGCCGGTTGCCGAGAGCGGCAGCAAGGCCGAAGAAGAGATTCGGCTGAGCTGGCTTGACGAGCCGGTGATTGCCGCCGGCGACGAGATCAATGCCGAGTCGCTGGCAGCCATCGAGGCGGCGGCCGAGACAGCCGTAACTTCGGCCAACGAGCGGTTTGGCGCCACCAAGCTGGCGCGCCGGCGCGAGGCCGACCAGGAAGCCATGGGCTTGGAGGAAGAGCGCGCCTCGCAGATCGCCGGCACTCGCGAGTACTACCAGACCCGCGCCGACGATCTGACGACCCTCGAGCTGCACCAGCTCCTGAGCGAGCCGCGCTACCAGCAGTTGAGCCACACCTGTGGCGAGGTCTTCCGCGCCGGAATCGGCGCCGAGGCCGTCGTCGAGCTGATCGGCAACGTCGATCTCGATGCCCTGGCCGCCGAGCTGCGCGAGGAAATCGAGTCGCCGTCGATCCAGCGGCGCAAGAAGGCGACCAAGCGTCTGAAGGTGGTTGAGGCGTTTCGACGCTCCGGCAATCGCCCGGAGTGGATGATCCTGTCGGTGCTGCCCGTGCTGCCGCCGGACATTCGGCCCATGGTTCAGCTCGATGGCGGACGGTTCGCGACGAGCGACCTGAACGACCTCTACCGCCGCGTGATCAACCGCAACAACCGGCTCAAGCGGCTGGTGGAGCTCGGTGCGCCCGAGATCATCGTGCGCAACGAGAAGCGGATGCTCCAAGAGGCGGTGGATGCGCTGATCGACAACGGGCGACGCGGGCGCGCCGTCACCGGCTCGTCCAACCATCCCTACAAGTCGCTGAGCGACCAGCTCCGCGGCAAGCAGGGGCGTTTCCGACAGAACCTGCTGGGCAAGCGGGTGGACTATTCAGGCCGCTCGGTGATCGTGGTTGGACCGCACCTGAAGCTGAATCAGTGCGGCCTGCCCACCAAGATGGCGCTGGAGCTGTTCAAGCCGTTCGTCATGCGCAAGCTCGTGGACTACGGGCATGCCAGCAACATCAAGAGCGCCAAGCGCATGGTCGAGCACCCCGAGCCCGTGGTGTGGGACGCGCTCGCGGAAGTGACGCAGGACCACCCGGTGCTGCTGAACCGCGCGCCGACGCTGCACCGGCTCGGCATTCAGGCGTTCGACATCGTGCTGGTGACGGGCAGCGCGATCCAGATCCATCCGCTGGTGTGCACGGCCTTCAACGCCGACTTTGACGGCGACCAGATGGCGGTGCACGTGCCGCTGAGCCGGGCCGCGCAAGACGAGGCCCGCTACATCATGAAGAGCACGCTCAACGTGCTGTCGCCGGCGGATGGCGCGCCCATCATCGCGCCGACCAAGGACATGGCGCTTGGCGCCTATTACCTGACGGAAATGGTTGAGGGCGCGTTGGGTGAAGGCCGAACGTTCGCCGACTTCGGCGACGCCCTGCTGGCGTTCGAGCATGGCGCGGTGCATCTGCACGCGAAGATCAATCTCCGTGTCACGTCGACGGACTTTCCGGTGCCGGAGGACCAGCCGCCGTCGCCGGCGTTCGTCGAGACCACGCTCGGGCGAATCATCTTCAACATCGCGCTGCCGCGCGATTTGCGGTTCGTCAACGAGCGGCTCGACAAGGGCGGGCTGCGCCGCGTGCTGGCCGGGGCCTTCTTCTCCAGCGGCATCGAAGCCACCGCCGAGGTTGCCGACCGCGTGAAGGACATCGGCATGTACTGGGCCACGCGCTCGGGTGTGACGATGGGTGTGTTCGATCTGGTGATTCCACCGGTCAAGCACGACGTGCTGGCAGACGCCGACGCGGACGTGGCAGAGATCGAGCGCAGCTACAGCGACGGGTTCATCACGGACCGCGAACGCTACAAGTTGACGGTCCAGAAATGGACCGAGGCCATGGAGCAGGTGACCGCGGCCGTGCCCGAGTATCTCGACCGGCTCGGTCCCGTCTACATGATGGGGAACTCCGGCGCGGCCAAGGGGAACTTCGACCAGATTCGACAGGTTTCCGGGATGCGCGGCCTCATGTCCGACCCAACGGGTCAGATTATCGAGATGCCGGTGCGCGCCAACTTCCGTGAAGGCCTGAGCGTGCTGGAGTACTTCATTTCGACCCACGGTGCGCGCAAGGGCCTGGCCGACACGGCCTTGCGAACCGCCGACAGCGGCTATCTCACCCGCCGTCTGGTGGACGTGGCGCAGGACGTGATCGTGATGGGCGAGGACTGTGGGGCGACGGAAGGCGACCACATCGTCACGGCTGACCCCGAGCAGGTTGAAGGTTCGGTGGGCGATCGTGCCTTTGGGCGCTTCACCCTGGCGCCGGTGGCCCATCCCGACACTGGGGAGATCATCGTGCCGTCCGACGTCATGGTCGACCGACATCTCAGCCGAGCGATTGACGATGCCGGAGTGGATGAGGTCTTCGTGCGCTCCGTGATGAACTGCCGCAATGCCCGCGGCGTCTGCCAGCGGTGCTACGGCATGGACCTGGCCCGGCATGAGCTGGTGGAGGAGGGCGCGGCCGTCGGCATCATCGCCGCCCAGTCCATGGGCGAGCCGGCGACGCAGTTGACCATGCGCACCTTCCACCTGGGCGGGGTGGTGATGGGCACGGACATTACGGACCGCGTGCAGGGACTGCCGCGCGTCGAGGAGCTCTTCGAGGCCCGCGTTCCCAAGGGCGTGGCGGTGATGAGCGACCTCGAAGGCACGGCCGAGATCGTCGAAGAAGATGATCGCAAGGTGATTCGCGTCGTATCGGCGCACATCCATGAGCAGGTTTACGAGCTGGCCGAAGACTTTGTGCCCATCGTCGAGGACGGCGACGAGGTCGCGAAGGACGCGACGCTCGCCCTGCCACGGGAGCAGGCGGAGGACTTGCTGGCCCGCAAGGCCAAGAGCAAGTCGAATACGATCAGCAAGCGGGCGCTGGCCAGCGTCGCGGGCGCCGGTCCGCGGGCGACCAGCGACGGTGTGGTCACGGTGCGCGACGGCGAAATCCTCCTTCGGTCGGAGACCGAGGAAACCCTCGAATACCCGGTGTCCCCGGCCGCTGAGGTCCGCGTGCAGAGCGGCCAACTCGTCTCCAAGGGCGAGCAGCTCACCGCGGGCCCGCTCAACCCCCAGGACATCTTGCGACTGCGCGGTCGCGAGGCGTTGCAACGGTATGTCGTGCAGCAGGTCCAGTCGGTCTACCGCATCGTCGGTGTGGCCGTGAACGACAAGCACATCGAAGTGATCGTGCGGCAGATGCTGCGGCGCGTCCTGATCGAGATGCCCGGAGACACCGACATGCTGCCCGGCACCCTGATCGATCGTCACGTGTTCGACGAGGCCAACGAGAAGGCCGTTGCCGAGGATCAGCGTCCGGCGACCGCTCGCTGGGTGCTGCTCGGCGTCACCAAGGCGTCGCTCAACAATGAGAGCTTCCTGGCCGCGGCATCGTTCCAGGACACGACGCGAGTGCTCACCGAGGCCGTCGTCGAGGGCAAGACCGATCATCTCCACGGCCTGAAGGAGAACGTGATTATCGGCAAGCTGATTCCGGCCGGCACCGGCTGGAAGCGGTATCACGAAGGCACGTTGATTACGGCCGGCGAAGGCGACGCCGACTCACTGCTGGCCGATGACGCTGATGGCGAAGGCGTGCTGGCGGCGGTCGGCTCGGGCGCCGAGTCGGCCGACGACGGCGACGGCCGGGCGATCGACAGCCTGATGCAGGCCCTAGCCGGTGAAGGCGACGATGATCGGACGCTGCTTGCCGGGATTCCCGAGCGACCCAGCGCCGCGGCCGACCAGTTCTCCGCGTTCCTGAGCTCGGGCGCCGACGAGCCCATCGAGGAGGCCAACGTCCAGGACATGCCGGTGTCCGAAGCCGAAAACGGCGACGCAGACGTTGACGGCGACCGTGCGCAGTGATAGCGTGCCGGGTGAGCGCCGGAGCGCGTCCTGTTTTTTCGTGCCCCTAATCCGACAGACCGTGGTGGTCGTGTGCCAACGATAAATCAGCTTGTTCGCAAGGGCCGTCGCAAGTCGCGGCGCAAGGTGACGGCGCCTGCCCTGCATTTCGCCTACAACGGGCTGAGGCGGCGCATGGTGCGCACGCGCGGGGCGCCCCAGAAGCGCGGCGTGTGCACGCTGGTGCGCACCGTCACGCCGCGCAAGCCGAACTCGGCGCTGCGGAAGGTGGCGCGGGTCCGACTGTCGAACGGGATGGAAGTCACGGCCTACATTCCGGGTGAAGGTCACCAACTCCAGGAGCACTCGGTAGTCCTGATTCGCGGCGGACGCGTGAAGGACCTTCCGGGCGTGCGCTATCACGTCGTACGAGGACCGCTGGATGCCACGGGCGTCGAGAACCGAAAGCAAGGGCGGTCGAAGTACGGCACCAGGCGCGGCGCATAGGGGTAGCTCTGTCGTGGAGCAATCGTTGGCCCCTCATCGCCTACGAGTCGCTGAAACCCGCGGCCGAACCCACTAACCAGGAGATTTAGCAGCATGCCTCGCCGGAAGCGCCCCGAGCGGCGAATGACCGCACCCGATCCGAAATACAACAACCGGACGGTGGAGCGCTTTATCAACAAGCTCATGCGCCATGGCTACAAGGCGAAGGCGCAGGCCATCGTCTACGGCGCCTTCGACCTCGTCGAGGAGCGGAGCGGGACGCCGGCGCTCGACGCCTTCGAAGAGGCCATTCGGAATGTCATGCCGCAGATCGAAGTCAAGCCGCGCCGGGTTGGCGGCGCGACCTACCAGGTGCCGGTCGAGATTCGCGGCGACCGGCGATACTCCCTGGCCGTGCGCTGGCTGATCAGCTCTGCACGGGCGCGATCCGGTCGCTCGATGCGCGAGCGTCTGGCCTTCGAGCTTCTTGATGCCTCTTCCGGTCAGGGCGGGGCGGTGCGCCGCCGTGAAGAGATGCATCGCATGGCCGAGGCGAATCGCGCATTCGCCATCTACGCGTTTTAGCGCGAGCTCACCACACCATGTCCGAAGCTGACATCTCGCAAACTCGCAACATCGGCATCATCGCCCACATCGATGCCGGCAAGACCACCACGACCGAGCGCATCCTCTTCTACACGGGGCGCATTCATCGCATCGGCGTCATCGACGACGGCACGACCCAAATGGACTGGATGGCGCAGGAGCGTGAGCGCGGCATCACCATCGTCGCGGCGGCCACCACATGCTATTGGCAGGATCGGCGCATCAACATCATCGACACGCCCGGGCACGTGGACTTCACGGCAGAGGTCGAGCGATCGCTGCGCGTCCTCGACGGCGGGCTGGTGGTCTTTGACGCCGTCCACGGCGTGGAGCCGCAGTCCGAGACCGTTTGGCGTCAGGCCGACAAGTACGACGTGCCGCGCGTGGCCTTCATCAACAAGATGGATCGCGTTGGGGCCGACCCCGACGCGGCGGTCCGCTCGATCCGCGAGCGGCTGGGGGCGAATCCGGTTCCGGTGCAACTGCCCATTGGCCGTGAGCAGGAGTTTCGAGGCGTGGTCGATCTCATCGAGATGCAGGCCATCGTGTGGGCCAGCGATACAGCGACGCAGCCGTCGGTCGAGGCCATTCCGGACGATCTGGCCGAAGTGGCGGTCGTCGCGCGGCTGCAATTGCTGGAAGCGCTGAGTGAATTCGACGATCACATCGCCGAGCTTTACCTCAACGACGACGAGGTCGATGCCGAGTCGATGATCGCCGCGCTGCGACGGGGCACCATTGAGTCTCAGCTCGTGCCGGTCCTGTTTGGCAGCGCGCTGCGCAACCGGGGCATCGAGCCGGTGCTCGACGCCGTGGCGCGCTACTTGCCCTCGCCTCTGGACGTGCCGCCCGTATCCGGCATCGATCCCAAAACGGACGAAACGCTCGATCGCTTGCCGTCGGTGGAGGCGCCGTTCGCGGCGCTGGCGTTCAAGATGGTGGCGGACCCGCATTCGGGCAAGCTGGCGTATTTCCGGGTCTATTCGGGACGTATTGAGCCCGGCACCACAGTTCTCAATGTCGGAAGCGGAAAGCGGCAACGCCTCAGCCGCGTGCTGCGCATGCACGCCGACAAGCGCGAGGAAATCAAAGACGCCATCGTGCCCGGCGATATCGTCGCGGCCGTCGGCATGCGCGACGTGAGCACCGGCGACACGCTGGCCGACCCGGCGCACCCCGTGCTGCTGGAATCAATTACGTTCCCCGACCCCGTGGTGACGATCGCCATCGAGCCCAAGAGTCGAGCGGACCAGGACCGCATCATCACGGCGCTGGGCAAGCTCGGCGACGAAGACCCAACCTTCCAGGTGCGAAGCGACGAGGAAACCGGCCAGACGCTGATCGCCGGCATGGGCGAACTGCACCTCGAAGTGATCGTGGACCGCCTATTGCGCGAGTTCCGCGTCGGCGCCAACGTGGGCCGCCCGCAGGTGGCCTATCGCGAACGCCCCTTGCGGGCCGTCCAGGCGCCGGGTCGCTTTATCCGTCAGACGGGCGGACGCGGGCAGTATGGCCACGTGGTCGTCGAGCTCGAGCCGCTTGAACCGGGAGCCGGGATTGAGATCGAGTCGCGCATCGTCGGAGGCGCAATCCCGCTCGGCTTTTTGCCGGCCGCCGAGCGCGGGGCGCGACGCGCACTCACCGGGGGGCTCCAGGGCTACCAGGTCATTGACGTGCGAATCCGCATCGTGGACGGATCATTTCACGAGGTGGACTCGTCCGAGCTTGCCTTTGAAATCGCCGGTTCGTGGGCGGTGGAAGAGGCCCTGCGGCGCTCGGGCACCGCGGTGCTGGAGCCCGTGATGGCCGTCGACGTCGTGATTCCCGATGAGTACGTGGGCGACGTGCTGGCGGGCTTGTTGTCGAAGCGGGGCGAAGTCCAGGGGACTGAGCCAAGGGGCGGGTCGAGCGTCATTCGCGCCGAAGTACCGCTGGCCACAATGTTTGGGTACGCTAGTGCGTTACGCTCGGCCACTCAGGGCCGGGGTACGTTTTCGATGGAGTTCTCACACTACGCCGTCCGGCCGGGGGCCGGGACGGGACAGGAAGTTCTGACTGGAGTCTAGGCGCAGGGCCGCATGGCCGGCGCATCAGGAGCACGCAGCGAATGGGACGAGTCAAGTTCGAACGCACGAAGCCGCACGTCAACGTCGGCACCATCGGCCATGTCGACCATGGCAAGACCACGCTCACGGCAGCCATCACCAAGGTTCTGTCGCTGAAGGACTTGGCGCAGTTTGAGGCGTTCGACGCCATCGACAAGGCGCCCGAGGAGCGCGAGCGTGGCATCACGATTTCGATCGCGCACGTCGAGTACGAAAGCGATAACCGGCACTACGCGCACATCGACGCGCCGGGTCACCGCGACTACATCAAGAACATGATCACCGGCGCGGCGCAGATGGACGGCGCCATCCTGGTGGTGAGCGCCCCCGACGGTCCCATGCCGCAGACCTTCGAGCACGTGCTGCTGGCACGTCAAGTCGAGGTGGGCGCGATCGTCGTTTACCTGAACAAGGTCGACATGGTGGACGACGAGGAGCTGCTGGAGCTCGTCGAGCTCGAGTTGCGAGACCTTCTCAACAAGTACGAGTTTCCTGGCGACGACGTGCCGATCGTGCGCGGCAGCGCCCTCCACGCGCTGGAGTCCGAAAGCACCGATCCCGACGCGCCGGAATTCGCACCGATTCTCGAGTTGGTCGACACGATCGACACCTACTTCGAGGAGCCCCAGCGCCCGGTCGACGAGCCGTTCCTGATGCCCATTGAAGACGTGTTCGGCATCAAGGGGCGTGGAACGGTGGTGACGGGCCGGGTCGAGCGCGGCGTGATCACGCCCGGCGAGGAAGTCGACATTGTCGGCATGCGCGACCTGGTAGACCGTCGGGTGTGCACCGGCGTCGAGATGTTCCGCAAGACCCTGGATTCGGGTGTGGCCGGCGACAACGTCGGCTGCCTGCTCCGCGGGATCGAGCGGCACGAGGTCGAGCGCGGCATGGTTCTGGCCGCTCCCGGGTCGATTACGCCGCACACGGAGTTCTTGGCGAACGTCTACGTCTTGACCAAGGACGAGGGCGGGCGCCACACCCCGTTTTTCAACGGATATCGCCCGCAGTTCTACATCCACACCACCGACGTTACCGGTGAGGTCAACCTGCCGGAAGGCACCGAGATGTGCGTGCCGGGCGACAACATCGAGATGTCGGTGACGCTCGGTGCGCCCGTGGCCCTCGAGGATGGCGTGCACTTCGCCATTCGCGAAGGCGGCGTGACGGTTGGCGCCGGCGTCGTGACCAAGATCGTCAAATAGCTGTCATGGCTGAGGCACGCGCACCCGCCGACACTCCGGCCGAACCGTCGGCCGGGCGGCCGGCCAGTGGGCGCGCCCGGCGACAGGCCCCGCGACAGCGGATTCGCATTCGCCTCAAGGCCTACGACCACAAGGTGCTGGACGATGCCGCTCGCCGCATCATCGAGGCGGCGGATCGGACCGGGGCGGACGTGCGCGGCCCGATTCCCCTGCCAACGCAAAAGAAGAAGTGGACGGTCATCCGATCGCCCTTCATCGACAAGGACTCGCGTGAGCAGTTCGAGATGCGCACGCACAAGCGGCTCATTGACGTGATCGACCCGACACAGCAGACGATGGACGAGCTCCTGCGCCTGCAGCTTGCCGCCGGCGTCGACATCGAGCTGAAGTCCTAGCGCCATGGCCACCGGAATCCTTGGGCGCAAGCTCGGCATGACCCAGCGCTTCGACGACGCCGGGCATGCCTATGGCGTGACGCTGATCGAGGCCGGACCGTGCACCGTGACGGACGTGCGGACGGTGGAGCGGGATGGCTATGTCGCGCTGCAGCTGGGATTTGACGAAACCCGCGATTCACGGCTGTCGCGCGCGGAGCGGGGACACCTGCAGGATGCGCCGGCCTACCGCGTGCTGCGCGAGTTTCGCCTCGACAGTGCGCCTGACCTCGACGTTGGTGCCGAAGTGCGGGCCGACATGTTTGCGCCCGGCGACCTGGTGGACGTGACCGGCACTTCGAAGGGCAAGGGATTTGCCGGTGTCGTGCGGCGTCACAACTTCCGCGGCGGGCCGCGGACGCACGGCCAGTCGGACCGGCTTCGCGCGCCCGGATCCGTGGGTGCTGGTACAACCCCGAGCCGCGTGTTCAAGGGTATGCGCATGGCCGGCCGCATGGGCGGCCGCCGCGTGACCGCCAAGCGATTGCGCGTGGAGCACGTGGACGCGGAGAAGAACTACATCGTCTTGCGAGGCGCCGTGCCTGGCCCGCGCAAGGGGATCCTCGTGGTTCGACCGACATCGCGTCACCGGAGCCGGGCTTGATGGCTGCCCAGGAAACGGCGCCGATCACGCCCGTAGGCGCCGATGTGTTCGGCGAGCCTGGGGCGCGCGATGAGTTGCTTCGTCGCGCAACCGTCGTCGGCGCGCAGCGCCGACGGCAGAGCACGAGCAGCACGCAGTCGCGCGGCGAGGTAACGGCGAGCGCGCAAAAGCTCTACCGCCAGAAGGGCGTGGGACGCGCGCGCGCCGGCAGCGCGTCCGCCGGACAACGGCGGGGCGGCGCCGTCACCTTTGGACCCCGTCCGCGCACGGTGCGGCGCCGGCTCAGTCGCCGCGAGCGGCGCGAGGCGCTGCGCAGCCTGTTGGCGCAGAAGGCGCAGGCCGATCGCGTGCATCGCGTCGACGACTGGGGGGATTCGCCCAAGACCAAGGAACGCGCGGCTTGGCTGGCGGACGCCGGATTGGCCGGACGATTACTGCTGCTCGACGCCGAGCCGTCCGAGGCGCTCCGGCGATCCTCACGCAACATTCCGGGCGTGACGGTGGAGCGCGCCGATGCCGTGGGGTTCATGGATGTTGCCGCGGCCGATCACATCGTGGCGACCGGCGCCGCGCTCGACCTCCTGCGGGGAGGTCGCGATGCCTGATCCAGCGGATGTCGTGATTCGACCGGTGGTGACCGAGAAGTCGACCACGCTTGTGGAAGACCGCAAGTATGTGTTCGAGGTGCATCCCACGGCGTCCAAGCACATGATTCGGGAAGCCGTCGAGGCACTGTTCCGCGTGGACGTCTCCAACGTCAACGTGATGAATCTTCGCGGCAAGCCGCGGCGGTTTGGGCGATTTGCCGGCTATCGATCCTCCAAGCGCAAGGCCATCGTGACCCTCGCCGAGGGACACGCCATCGACATCTATCCGGGAACCTAGACATGGGACTTCGCACCTACGATCCGACCTCGCCGGGGCGCCGCGGCTATGTGTCGGTCGATCACGAGGAAGTTACCGAATCCAAGCCGCACAAGCCGCTGCTGCGACCGCTGACCGAACGAGCGGGACGCAATAACCAGGGCCGCATCACCGTGCGTCACCGGGGCGGCGGGGCCAAGCGGCGCTACCGCGTGATTGACTGGTGCCGCGACAAGCCGGGCGTGCCCGCGAAGATTGCGAGCATCGAATACGACCCCAACCGCTCGGCTCACATCGCGCTGCTGGTGTATGCCGATGGCGAGAAACGCTACATCCTGTCGCCCCAGGGCCTGCGGGTTGGCGCCGAGGTCGTCTCGGGGCCAAAGGCCGAGCCGCGCGTGGGCAATGCCATGCGCCTGGCGGATATGCCCGCGGGAACCGAGGTGCACGCCGTCGAGCTGGTGCCCGGCGGTGGCGCCAAGCTGATTCGCAGCGCCGGCATGGGTGGGCAGTTGATGGCCA
>DAOUKN010000171.1:0-3387 GCA_034421255.1 Chloroflexota bacterium
ACGCGCTGCTGGCCTCGACGCGCGGCGCGGCGACGACGCGGTTCACGGGCCGGCTGCTCATCGACGGCGCCGTGCACCTGGCGAGATTCGCAGCCGCGACGGCCTCCGCCGCCAAGCGCCGCCTGGGTCCGATCTTCCGGCCGCAGTCCGCGGACAAACCGCGACCGGCGTCGGAATCGCCCGCGCCGGCGGACGAGTCGCCCGAAGCGGTCAATGGCTCGTCGAAACCCGAAGACTGGGAGCAGGGGCCGCTGATTCGCACGACGCAAACCGTGGCGCCGGCGCCGGCCGCCGAGGACGATGACAAGGGGCCGTGGGCGCTCCCGCCGATGGATCTGATGCAGCCGACGCCGCCCGCGACCGACGTTCCCGACGCCGAGATTCGCGCCAAGGCCCAGGTGATCGTGGACACGCTGGCCTCCTTCAACATCGAAGCCAGCGTGCCGGAGGCGATTCCGGGACCGGTGGTGACCCAATACCTGGTGCGGCCGGGCACTGGAGTCAAAGTGGCGCGCATCACCGCGCTGGCCAACGACCTGGCCCTGAAGCTGGCCGCGCGCAGCCTGCGCATCGAGGCCCCGGTGCCGGGCCGGCCCTATCTGGGCATCGAGCTCCCCAACGACGAGCCGCTGGTTGTCAGCGTGCGCGAGGTGATGGAGTCCGAGGCATGGGTGGGGTCGCGCTCCAACCTCAGGCTGGCGCTGGGCAAGGACGTGGCCGGCATGGTGCGTGTGGTCGACCTGACGGCGATGCCGCACCTGCTGATTGCCGGGTCCACCGGCGCCGGAAAGTCCGTGTGCCTCACGTCGTTGATCACGGGCCTGCTCTGCCAGACCACGCCGGACGAGCTGCATCTGGTGCTGATCGACCCCAAGATGGTCGAGCTGGTGACCTTCGACGGCGTGCCGCATCTGCGCATGCCCGTGGTCACCGACATCGACGACGCGGTGCCGGTGCTCACGTGGGTCAGCCGCGAGATGGCCCGGCGCTATCGCATCTTCAACAAGGCCGGCGTGCGCAACCTCAAGTCCTATAACGCCAACCCGACCGAGGCCACCGACGGCAAGCCGCTGCCCTACCTGGTGACGGTGATCGATGAGCTGGCGGACCTGATGATGACGGCGCCGGGCGACGTGGAGCGCCTGCTCGCCCGGCTGGCCCAGCTGGCGCGCGCCACGGGCATCCACCTGGTGGTCTCGACGCAGCGCCCGTCGGTGGACGTGGTCACTGGACTGATCAAGGCCAACTTCCCGACGCGCATCTCGTTCATGGTCAGCAGCCAGGCCGACTCCCGCACCATCCTGGACGGGGCCGGGGCCGAGCGGCTGATCGGCCGCGGCGACATGCTGTTCGCGCCGCCCGAGGGCGGCAAGCCCATCCGCGTGCAGGGCGTGTTCACCGACGATGCCGAGATCAACGCCGTGGTCGATCACTGGCGCGAGCAGGGCGAGCCGCAGACGCTGACGACCGAAGATCTGCGGGACGCCATCGAGCAGGGCGACTCGGAGGAAGACGAGCTGTACGTGTCCGCGACGGAGCTGGTGATGCGGCACGAGAGCATCACGCCCGACCTGCTCAGCCGCGAGCTTCGGGTCGGCCGCTCGAAGGCCCAGAAGCTGGCCATGCAGCTGGAGGCCGAGGGCTTCGTCGGGCCGCCGGAACCGCAGTCGGCGCGGCGACAGGTGCTGCAACGCAGCGAGGCGGGCTAGGGAAGTCTCCGAAGAAAAAGGGGCACGGCTGCCCGCGGGCCTTTGCTAGTTCGGAGGTTTGTTAGCTCGCTGGCGTCTCTGGTGACAGCCCTTCTGGCCCGACAACCAGCGCCCAGGCGACAAGTTCGAGGTCCCGTACGCTCGGCTGGCGAGAATCCGGACGGGCCAGTCTTCGATCCAGCCCCTCCGCCTGCACGGCCTCATCTAGCTCGCGCAGCCGTGGCAGCAACTCGTCCAATGGCGCGTTGACACGCGTCTGACGCAACACGCGTACCGGATCACGCATGCGAGGGCGTCGCAGCGCGTCTGAGGGATGCGGCAGGTTGGCCCAGGCATGCAGCCGTTCCCACAGGTCCGTGGCCTCCTGCAGCAGGTCGTCCCGCTGGAGCATCGACTTCAGCTTCGCGGTGAATTGGCTGGGCGCCTGCGCCGCGGCTGCCTCCACGTAGGCCGCGCCAATCTGGTCAACGGCGGCCTGGAGCGGCTCGTTCAGGAACGTGAAGGGGTTGACGGTGTCCGGCAGGCCGTATCGCGGCGTATCCGGCTCGGCTTGTATTTTTTCCAGAACGCTAGGTGGCGAAGTGTCCGGCCGGGCAAGGTCGTCCAGCGGATAGAACCGCCAGAACACCTCGCCGGTCAGTTCCTCAGGCATTCGCAGCATCACGAACACTCCGGAGCGCGGGCCTTCCACTACGCTGTAGACGCCGTCCGGAATGTCTGCCAGATCCTGGGTAGCAATCGAGCGCATGAGGTCCAGATACTGGTTGAGCACGTCCAGACCGGCGTCCAGCCCCTGCGTGCGCTCGCCCTCCAGATACACCTCGTCCGCGGCCGCTCCGCCCGCCCGGATCTTCATCACGGCGTCCAACTCGCGGGCCTCGATCTGCTCGCCCAGAACCGAGGCGTCCAACGCCACCGCGTCCTCGATGGTTTCCAGCTTTCGCGTGAGGCTGTGCATCAGTTGCAGCAGATCCTCGAGTCCCTGCTCCGGCATCACGTTGTAGATGTAGACCGTCGCGTGCGGCGAAAACAGGCGGTCAATGCGCCCGGCGCGCTGGATCATGCGCACTGGATTCCAATGCAGGTCGTAGTTGATCAGATACTGCGCGTCCTGCAGGTTCTGCCCTTCCGAGAGCACGTCGGTCGCGATGAGCAGCTCGATCGACTCCTCGCGTAACGGCTCGATGCGCTCTTGCAGGGCGGGATCGTCCAGGGCCTCGCTCGTGCGATGCGCCGCCAGCGGCGCAAAGCGCTCGAGCACCGCCGCTCGGCGCTCGCGCTTATCGCGCCCGTGCAGCAGCGAAATCCAGCGTTCGTCGTCGAGGTTGCTACGCACGCGCAACTCACCGCTGCCGCTAAACGCCTCGGGGTCACCGCCCAGCGAACGGAACACATGCAACGCGGTGTCGCGGTAGTTGCTGAACAGCACGACCTTGGTCGGCACACCGTGCGCGTCGGTGGGCGGCAGCCCGTCCAGTAGCGCCCGCACCGCGGCGATCTTGGGGTCACCCTCGGCGCCCCAGAGCGTGGCCAGCCAGCGCAGGCGCTCCTGCAGGGCGGCCAGGCGGCCCCGATCCGCCGCCACGTCGGCTTCCAGACGTGCGCGCTGGTCGGCGTCGGCGGGCGCGTCGCGCAGCTCCCGCAGCGTCTCCGCTGCCCTGGGATCCCAGTCGGCGGG
>DAOUKN010000172.1:0-14196 GCA_034421255.1 Chloroflexota bacterium
CCAGGGTTAATCGGTCTGTCCCGGCCCGGGCTATGCCCTCGGACATTCCGAGAGTCCTCGGAACATACCCGCCCTGGCACATACAAGGGTTGGGGTGAGGGGCTCCGCGGCCACGGGCCTATATCAGCGTAGGCTCGCCCTCCGTCAACCCGCCTTCGGTCGAAAGATCGCCAGGCTGGCCGTGAACCCGTGCACGAAGTTGGCGCCGCCGATCGGCCCCAGCTCCCCGCCGCAGAAAAAGCCGCTCACCGGCACCTCGGTGCCGAGCGCCTGCCGCACCAGTGAGATGTCTCCATCGGGCCGTCCATACATCCGCGCGCCGCGTCCGTTGCAGGTGAACAGCAGCGCGCCGGCAGCCTCCGGCTCGAACGCCTGCGGCGTGAGCAGCAGCTCCAGGTCCTCCTGGGCCGTCGCCGCGTCGCGCACGTGAAACTGCACCGTGTCCCGCTCGCTCACGATGCCCGTCACGGCCAGCGCGCCGGAGCCGGCGTCGGCGCCCATCAGTCCGCGGATCAGGAAACCGCCCCGGCCCCAATCGTCGGCGTCGGACGAGATCGCGTGACCCAGCATCACGCCCGCGCGCATCAGCTCCTGGTCATTCTCAGCGGCCTCGGCAAACACCTGCCGCAGCGTGTCGATCGGCGACTGCCCGTCGAGTTCGGTGATGATGTTGCCCTTCGCACTGGTGACGGTGCGCGGCGAGCCGACGGGCCGGCATCCCTGCGAGACCACGATGCTCACGTCCACCGCACCCCGCAGCGCCACGCCAACGGCGCCCCGGTCGGTGATGCGGTCGTTGTGGGCCATGCGATTGCCGCCGGCCGCGCGCGCCCAACTGGCGATGCCGCCGATCAGCGGCACGCCGGGCGCAATCTCGTTCATGCGCTCGACGAGCTGTTCCGTGTGCACCGAGAAGGGGTCCACCAGCGCCACCACCGCCGCGGCGCCCTGCAACTGCGCCGCGGCCGCCTCGCCGTCCTCGAGCAGTGCCGCCAGATCGGGCAGCGGGTCGATCTGGACGCCCGGCATCGAGCCCACAAGCAGCGCCGTCGCCGTCTCGTCCTCGATCTCGCGTCCGGCGGCCACCACGCTCTCGGCGGTGCAGGCCAGGAAATGCCGCGCCGGCAGCGCCTCGCGTACCGCCTCGATGACGGGGCCGATCTCGGTGTTGTCCGGCGGCCGCACGAACGCCACGGCCAGATCCAGCGCCCTGTCCGCGCCCGGCACCTGATCCCGCAGGTCCGCCGCAACGGCCTCGGGCGCATGCTCCAGTGACGCCGCCGACCAGAATTTCATCGGGCGGCCGTCGTTCGCGCGGCGTCGCTTCCCATAGCTGAATCTACACCGTTGGCGTGGAGCGGTTCACACGCAAGTCCGAGTCGGGGCAACCCTGGTGGTTGCCCGCCCGACGATCCCCAGGCACGCACAGGCGTACTACCCTCAACGGAACCGCAGCTAGTGAGAACGGCTAAGGCATGACCGCCGCCCGCAGCACGCGCAGCCGAGAAGAAGTCATCAATGTCGTACTGGCGCAACTGCTGCGGGAACGTCTGGGACTGTCAGCGGCCGCCGAGACCATACGCGGACATGCTAGGCCGGACATCATCTTGCGCCGCCCCGATGGCCCGGTCGTGCTCGAAATCGAGTTCGAACCAGCGGCCACCGTGGACGCCGACGCGCTGGCGCGGCTGGGATTGGAGATCGACGGCCAGCCCGTGCAAATTGCGTTCGCCGTCGCCGTTCCCGCACGCTTGCGCGCAATCAGCCAACAACACCTCTATGAACGCCTGGCCGGCGCAAGCCTCACGTGGCGCGAGTGGCGGCTAGACGGAACCTCGGGACCCAGGCTCAGCGGCGCCGTCAGCGAGCTGGGAAACACGGCGGCGCGGGCCGCCCCACCGGCAAGCAACCTCGAAGAAGCGGTCGAAGTTCTCGACGATGGAGTCCGCAGCGCCGGCTCACGGCTCTATAGCTCACCCGGCACGCTGGCCCGCGTGGCCGGCATTTTCAACGCACCGCCGAGCGATGAGGCGGCCCACATGGCCGCGCTGGTCGTCACGAACGCCATGGTGTTCCAGGAGCGGCTGTCCAGTGTTGACGCAGCCATTCAGCCGACCAGCGCCTCTCGCCGCAATGGCGTCTTCTCGCGCTTGCGGCTGCTCACCATGTGGGACGCCATCCTCGACATCGACTACTACCCCATCTTCAGCATGGCCCGCGACGTTGTGTCCGAGCTTTCTGACGTCGAGGCTGCCGCTGTGCTGGAAGAGTGCGCGGAAACCGCCGCGCAGCTGCTGGGCATGGGCGCGGTGGGCCGCCATGACCTGGCCGGGCGCGTCTTCAACCGGCTAATCGCCGATCGCAAACTGCTGGCCGCCTTCTACACCAGCATTCCCGCCGCAACGCTGCTTGCCGGTTTGGCGCTCGCGCCGGCGCGCTGGCCGCGGGTCGATTGGAGCGACGCCGCCAGCATGCGCCAACTGCGCGTGGTCGATCCCGCCTGCGGCACCGGCACGCTGCTCATGGCGGCCTACCAGCAGATTGTGCAAAACCACGCCGCTGCACCTATCGTTCGTGGTGAGCCTGTCGAACCACGCACGACCACTGGGCAGCCTCACGCCGTTGAGTCCACCGACGACGAGGCCCTGCACCAAGCACTGGTCGAGCACACCCTATTCGGCGCCGACGTGGTGCAGGCCGCCATTCACCTCACCGCCGCCACGCTGGCCGCCATGTCGCCCTCCGTCGGCTTCACCCAAATGCAGTTGCACAGCCTGCGCATGGGCATTGGCCCGCCTCCGGCCATGTTGAAAGAACTTGCCCGAAATCCACACCACCCGGCATTCGGCAAGGGTGATGATCAGGGCCACATTTATCTCGGTTCCCTGGACTGGTTAGAAGCCGGGGAGACGCAGTCATTCTTTTCCGCCACCGAGGAACAGGTTGGCGCAGTCGGCGTCGCGATCGGCGTGGTCCCGCAACCATACGCCGACCTGGTCATCAGCAACCCGCCGTTCACCCGGCGCGGCAGCGACGGCGGCAAGGGCGAAGCGCTGGCGCGAGTGCTGGACCTGCCGCCAGGCGACGCGGAGGCGCAGCAAGCCGTGGCCCGGCGCACGTCGGCGCTGCTAAAGGGCACGCCGGCCAACCAGATGGCGGGCCACGCCGCCTCATTCACCGTGCTGGCCGACCGGCTCGTGAAACCCGGCGGCCGCATCGCGCTGGTGCTGCCGGTGACCGCGCTGGCCGGCGAGTCCTGGCGAGACGTGCGCCAGATGCTCGCCGACCGCTATGTGATCGAGTTTGTGGTCTCGTCCCACGATCCCAAGCTGCGCTCGATGTCCTACGACACCGACATTGCCGAGGCTCTCGTGATTGGACGTCGGCTGCGCGAGGAGGAGACGCCATCGGGCCGCGGCCGATTCGTCAACCTCTGGCGCGCGCCCTACCGCGACACCGATGCGCTGGCGTTGGTCACCGCAATCAACGCGGCGGCCGACGCGCCCCTGCACCGCTCCGACGGTCCGCCTATCGGCGGTATTCCCTTGATCGTCGGTGGCGAGCAATGGGGAGAGTTGCTAGACGGTCCAGTGGATGCCAATTCCTGGACGGCCGCCCGCTGGCGCCAAGGCCAAACCGGCCAATTCGCCGCCGCGCTGGAACGGGGCGAACTTTGGGCGGCCGACGGCTCGCGGGTCGTCGCCCAGATTCCCATTGCACCCATGCGAGATGTCTGCCACGTAGGTCCGCAACACCGCCGGATTCGCGGCTCGATAGGCGTATTCGACGGCTATCACGGGTGGGACGCGCAGGCGCAGTTCCCTGCGCTCTGGGCGCATTCGGAAAAGGTGCACCAAGGATTGGTCGTCGAACCGAACGCGCGGCTGTATCCCCAGGCTGGCCGCGACCATAGGCCGATATGGTCCCAGGCCGGCACGCTTCAGATAACGTGCGATGTTCGCTACAACTCTCAGAGAGTTATGGCAACGCAAACCATCGTGCGGACATTAGGCATGAGCACCTGGCACACCCTCCGTGGACGAGAGGATGCTCCCGGTGCAAGGTCACAGCAGGAAGCCGCTTTGGCTCTTTGGCTAAACTCCACACTCGGCCTGCTCCAGCACGCCGATCATGCGAACCAGACACAGTTCGGCAGAGGTCGAGGCAACAAGGGAATGCTCGAAACGCTGCCGACGCTCGACGTGCGCGAACTCCAACCGTGGCAGCTCGACGAGGCCCAGGCCATCTGGCGCGGCTTCCAGGACCGGACCTTCGAGTCCTTCCACCGCTGCGCCGTCGACCCCGCCCGCATCGATCTCGACCAACGCATCATCACCGACTTGCTCGGACTTGACGACGAGGCCCTAGCCACCATCACCCGCCTCCGCACCCTCCTCGCCAGCGATCCGTCCATCCACGGCGCAAAGCGGCCGGAGTTGCTGTAAGCGCGTAGACCTCACCCCAACACAGCTTCCCCTTGTGGGCCTTCTCCTTAGGCCGCCTCGTGATAGCCATAACCAGCATTCGTACAGACCACGTCAACGTCCGTGCACGTCCTGGTCACGCTCGCGGCGCAGCGCAGCGTCGATATCTAGTTGGGCAAGCGCATTTATGGCTCGTCCTACGGCGGCGATTCGCGGATCCCTCGATTCGGCAACCCAGGAAAACTCATCACGTTTATTTTGCCAATACTCCGATCCGTCACCACTCCAGACCCTAACAATCCCGATCGGCGAAATGATTGCCTCTGCAATTCGTTGACACTCCCATCCAGCATCACAAGCGGCCTTGATCTTTTCCACCGACACGTCACATGCAAGACCGAGCGCCTGTAAAGACGCCAATTCGTCCATTTCAAGCAGTCGCCGAAAGACCACGGCATCATCACCAACGATCCTCATGGCCATCCACGCGGGACAAACCGCATCCATCCCTTGCATGTTCTCCAGAATCCTAATTCGCTGTTCGGTCGAGAGCTCTTCAAAAGCCTTTTCAAGTTCACGCTCAATGCGATATGACAATTTCACTGCATCCGATCCCAGATAGCGCACAAGCCATTCGGCAAACAACCATGGTTCACTTCCAAAGACTATTGAAATCATGCCATGTTTCGCGGGCGCACGCAGCATCGCCGCGCGCCAATCATCGAAAAGACCTTCAGGAACAAGCGATTCTTTATCATGCATCCAAAGAGATACAGCCGTAGCCTCGGCCACGTCTGGCGATGGATGGTTCAGCA
This sequence comes from Chloroflexota bacterium, assembly GCA_034421255.1. Taxonomy (GTDB): domain Bacteria; phylum Chloroflexota; class UBA11872; order UBA11872; family UBA11872; genus JAJECS01. The sequence goes on from DAOUKN010000172.1 coordinate 5,240, forward strand.
ACCATCGAATAGTTGATTTAGGGACTTCATTACGGAGAGTTATAGCTCCGACAAATTTACTGAAACGAGGCACAATATCAGCTATTGCCTCTAATTCGGTCTCAGTCGCATCAATGGCAGTAAGAACCACAGATATCGCTGCACCCTGGGCGTTCTCCGACATTAGCGCACGACTCAGTAGAGGGAACGTCCGCTCACGATCTTTTGCCCGAGCAGCCCGCAACAGCGGTTCAATGACACTGAAGGCAAGCCCGTCATCAATCGCCTGGTCAGCCCATGTATATGGATCGCTGGTCCGGCGAGCAATCTCAGCCGAGAATTCCCCGATCATATCGGTCCCAGTCCTGTTGACTTGAGCAGCTTGTCTGCTAGCCTCCCGAACCACTGCTAGCACTCGCTCAGGACCGTGCGGTTCGATCTCACGCGCTAGGTTCCTTGCGTTCTCGCGCCACATGCGGTCTTGTCGCTCTATCCCCTTCATCCCATCGTTCGCGAATACTGAGTAATCCTCCTGCGGATAGAGGACTTCAAAAACGCTCGGCACCGAGATATCAACCCCAAGCTCAGCGTGCTGTGCAAATTCGCTGATGCTTGCAAGAATCCCTGGATGATCCGAGAATTTTTTGGTTAGGTCAGCCGTCATACCTACGGCGTGCGACCGCATCAATTCTTGTATATCATCTGGTGGTTCTTTTGGTCTGAATCCATAGTACACCCAATCTCCAAGCATATCAATAAGAACCGAATAGTCCTGTGGCCCATCACTTGGAATCATCCTTAGAATACATGGCCAAAGCTCGATAAGACCGTTCAAGCACGCTTGGGAAACCAGGCCGAAACTAATAGTTATCTTATTCCCTGATCCGACATCCACACTAACTGGTTCGTACTTCGGATCCATGGCGATACACAGCACCTCAAGCACTACCTGTGGGTCGCCCATATTTCCAATGTTGGCCACAGTCACGTCCACCAACAGCTTTCGTCGGTCAAGCTGCGCGTTCTCCGCACCCGGAGCTCTGTTGATCCAATCCCTAATGATCCGAAGTGGATGATCGGTCTGCGAGTTCTGAGGACGCCGGTCGCCAACAGCCCTTTCGAGCAACATTTGTAGTGTTTTCACAGGACTTGTCAGGAGCGAATGCGGCGCTATCTCCGTCAACCATTCAGGTCGGGCATTCAGCGCAAAAGCGGCCTGTTGCTCGCCAATTCGGGCGTATCCCATGAAATCATCGAGAGAGCCGCTGCGACGAAGGAACAACTCGATCATCGCGCTTGGGATTTGCGCTCCCATCAGAGCCGCTCCCACCAACGAGCCTGCGACTCCCGTTGCGTCCAAGTGCTGGATCGCGGCATCTATTGGGAGGTTTTGATATGGCCGGTCAGAGAAGAAGGCATCACCGACAGCCGCGAAGCGCAACTCAAGCGGCCAAACCGTAACTCTATCCGCTAAGAACGTAGTGCGAAACACTCCGGTATGTCCCAGGAGAGCCAATGACCTCTGTGATTCAGCCATGTCCAGCCTGAGGACGTTTGCCACGTCGTCCAACGACGCCCCCATATCGCCGGCAAGGGCCATCACCGCCAAGACCTGCATACCACGCGAGTCGCCAATTCCTTCCATCGCCGTCCTGACCTCGCGAAGCAACAATTCGCCTGAGAGAAGCGTGCGCAGGTCACCGCGCCAAGCAACGTCACAGAGCGTTGCCGTCAGACCTGGCCGGCCGTCTGACTGATTGACAATCGCGCGCTGAAGTTCAACAGAACCGCCAATACCCGCCGCCTTCACAATCTCCAAGATCTCGTTCCGAGGCAACTCCTGCAGGTTGAGCACAGATTTCTGAGATACCGCGAGAGCGTTGGTCACCCCGTCAATATCACCAGGCCAAGTCACAGCAACAATTCGAAACTCTGCGCCAATCTCTGCCCTCAGTTGCCGAAGGCTGGGAAGGCTGTTGAGATCAGCATGAGCGTCGTCGACGATGATGGCATCCGGTTTTAGATCGCGAACAGCATTGGCGATTCGCTCTCTATCGGGATCGACCATGAATAGCCAGCCATCGTCGACAAACTGGCGCAACAGGTGCGTCTTTCCCGAGGCTGGATGGCCTGAGACCACGATGTCACCCGAGCTATCCGTCAACCACTGCCTGTCCGCATCACGTCCAACCAGCCGAAGACTGTCCATAGGCCGTGATGACACCGGCACTGCCGAGAGTGCTAATGGCGCCCCGCTTAGACCGAGAAGATCACGAGCCCAATGCGATGATCGATACAGCAAGTCGGCGAACGCACGCTGACCGTGGACGCCTACGACCTGGAATCCTTCACCGGACGCGGCCGCGCGCAGGCGCTCCATCAGAGTCGCGGTTGCGGCTTGGGTTGTCGCAACCACAACATGTCGCGCATCAATGCTCAAGCTCTGACGCTTGTGGCTCCGCAGACTTTCGACAAGGTTTCTTTTGACGTCTTGCCCTGTCGTGGCGGCGAGGATCGTTGGCTGCTCCGGGTCCGAAGCGTCAAGCCCATCCATCCCCAGATCATGCCCGCCCTCGACTGGCGTAAGCGCCGGGTAGATGCCGCGCAGAAGGTCCTGAGCGCAACGCTCGAACGTATCTGGGTCTGGATCGTCCGCCAGTCCTTGCAGAATGGCCTTGTAGTGCGGGTCGCGTATCACGTAGGTCGAGTCTGCGTCGGTCTGGCTATTCTACGGCCGCAAGTGGCTTCCTGCCTGGTACCACATACGGGACAATCTCTGCGTCGAACGGCGGACAGCGAAAGCCGACAATGGCAGGAGGCAGGGAAATGAGCACGCATACCAAAGTCACGTCATTCCCGCGAAAGCGGGAATCTATGCCGGAATAGTTCGTGAAGACACCTTGCGTCTACATTCTTGCGAGCAGGCGTCATGGCGTCTTGTACATCGGCGTCACGTCGGACCTCGTGCAGCGGGTGTGGCAGCACAAGAATGACCTGGTGGAAGGATTCACTAGGCGGTATCGGGTTCATCGGCTGGTGTGGTACGAGGTTCACGAGTCGATGGAGAGCGCCATCTTGAGGGAGCGGAGGATCAAGAAGTGGAATCGGGATTGGAAGATTGAGTTGATTGAGAAGGGAAATCCGGAATGGTCGGACTTGTATGGCGAGATAGTTTGAGGTGGATTCCCGCTTTCGCGGGAATGACGGAGGGGCAGTCTCTGCGCCGGAGTGACGGATGCGGGACTGCGGTTTCCGATGGCCCAGGGAGGCTCGTCACCTCGGCGGAAGGACGCTTTAGCCGCCGACCCGCCACCAGACGAAGGCGATGACTCCGGCGAGGACGACGTAGAAGGGCCCGATGGCAACCGAGCCGAGGGTCGCGAGCCATGACTTGGCGGCTGCGCCCGTGGGCACAACGTCATACAAGTCCGCGACCGTGATTTCGCCGCTGCGGAGCTCTTGCAGGAAGGCGTTGTAGGTCGCCCTGAAACGCCTCTCCAGGGACAGGTAGTACATGTCGAGGCCGAGGAAGAGGACCAGCGGCACGTAGGCGATCCACAAGTGGTCGAATTCAGTCATGCCCGCGCCCAAGACCAGGATGGCCGCAATGATTGTGATGCACCACGTCTTGCAGGAGCGGCTGCTATCGGCCATGCGGGCGATGACGGCCTGCATGATGGACAGGTGGGCGTGAACGGCGGGTGAGTTCTCGTTCGGGGTTGCGTCGTCAGTCATGGCGACCTCGTTGGCAGCTCCGTTCAGGCGGGCCTCGGTCAATCCTATATCGCGGGGGGCGCCGGCTGGCATCTGGAAGCGCATGCGGTCAACAGGATGGTTGCCGCAACGGGGACATGTCTCGGCAGATAGTGCCGGTGGCCCCTCACCCCGGCCCTCTCCCCGTGGGAGAGGGAGCGGACGCGGCACCCCTCACCCGAAGCCTCGTCCCGTGGGAGAGGGAGCGGACGCGCTGGCCCCGGATCCCACGCTGCGCGCAGCGTGGGCCACCGGACCTGGATTCCGGCCCCTATCAAGTACGGGGCAGGCTCTACGCCGTCGAGGGCACCGTTCATGGTTCGACAAGCTCACCACGAACGGTATGGGGGCTCAGAGCGAACGGCTTGGAGGCTCCCCCGCGAACAGGCGGGTTGGGCTCGACGGACTGCCCCCGATGCTTCACCTCCGCAACGGTTTGTTGGTATCGTCTAGACACCGTTTGAGGCTGCTGGAGCGACGCGAGGAGCGAGCAGATGGCGAAGATGATTCCGATGATTGGATCAAGCGAAGCCGGACCGCTGGGGGCGATGCACCTGCCGCGACTGTGGCTGAAGGTTTCACTTTCGGCCGCCGGCCAGCTGAACGACGAATACGACGCCTGCGGCGCCGGGTTCGACCAGATGGTGCTGGACGGCCTGGGCGTCGACCGCGACGCGGCGGTGGACTTCATTTCGAGCAGCCGGCCGACGTATCCGCAGTTCGAGCAGTGGGTCGTCGACCAGAACGGCGGCAGCATCGACCAGTCGGTGATCGACGCGTCGAACGCGGCGATCGCGGGCTACGAGCACGGCGACGACATCGTGGCGGCGATTTCCGATGGCGCCGGGACCAACGCGGACCACGCCATCAAGGACGCCGTGACGCTGAACGCGCTCGAGGACTGGAGCGACTTCCACGCGTCCCTGAGCGGATAAGCGTTCATCCAGCGACGGAAGACGGGGTGCGGGCAGTCCTTGGCGGCTTGTCCGTACCCCGCATCACTTAAGGGGGTCTAGCGATGGCGGACACGGCGCAGCGGATTGGGTTTGTGGGCGTGGGGCGCATGGGCGCCAACATGGCGCGCCACCTGAACGACGAGGGCTATACGGTCTCCGCCGTATACGACGCGCAGCGCGGGCTAGCCGAGTCGCTGGCCGGCGAGCTTGGGTGCGAGGCCCCGGACACCCTGGCCGGCGTGACGGCGGCATCGGACATCATCATCACCGTGGTCACCGACGACGCCTCCATGGGAGAGATCTTCAGCGAGAGCGGCGACAACCTGCTCACCGGCGCGAACGGCCGGGTGTTCATCAACTGCGCCACCATCACGCCGCAGGTCCACGTGGACGTGGAGGCACTGGCCGAGGGCGCCGGCGCCAGCAGCCTGGAAGCCTGCATGGCCAGCAGCATCACCCAGGCGCGGGACGGCACCCTTTACCTGATGTGCGGCGGGCGCGAGGCGGTCTACCAGCAGGTCGAGCCGCTGCTGGAAACCCTGAGCATCTCGCGTCGCTACATCGGGCCCGCGGGCACGGCGGCGCAGGTGAAGGCGCTGGTCAACATGGTGATGAACATCAACACCGCCGGGCTGGCCGAGGGCCTGGGCCTTGGGTCCGCGCTGGGTCTGGACCTGGACGTACTCCAGGAGGTGTTCTCGCAGACGGGCGCCAACTCGCGCGTGCTCGAAACCGACGGCGAGGACATGGTCATCCGCGATCATGAGACGTACTTCTCGTCGTCGCACGCGGCCAAGGACTCGGGCATCGCCCTTTCGCTGGCCGACGACGCCGGTCTGGACCTGCCGCTGGCCAGGGCCACGAAAGCGCAGTACGACAAGATGATCGCCGTGGGCAAGGGCGAGCTGGACAAGTCGGGCGTCGCGGAGCTGACGTTCCCCGGACGCAACTAAAGTCGTGGGTCAATTTGCTTCCTCGGCATGTGGCCGGCGGAAGCGCCCCCGGATATCACCCTCACCCTAACCCTCTCCCATCAAGGGAGAGGGGACCGGACGGCGTGGGAGTTCGTAGGAGGACTGCCTCGTGCCAATCGTGCGTATTGCCGACCAACCGGAGGCTGCGTGGCGGCCCGGTCAGACTCTGCGCCGGATCATCGACGCCCCCCAGGGCTCCACCTCGCTGTCCATGCAGCACTTCACGGTAGAGCCCGGGGCCGAGACGCCACTCCACTTTCACGACGTGGACGAGGCGCTACTGCCGCTGAGCGGGCGAATTGCCGTATACCTCGACGACTCGTGGCACCGCGCAGGACCGGGTGAGGTGTGCGTGTTTCCCGCCGGAAGCAGGCACGGCTTCACCGGCGCCGGTGACGAACCGGCGGCGATACTGACCGTGTTCCCCGTGCCCGACGCTCTGACGGACGTGCACACCACCTATCTCGAAGGCGAGCCGCCGATTCCCTGGTCAGAACCCTAGGGAGTCCTGGAATCGAGCGACCGCTCGCGCTGTCGATGCCATTCCGACCAGGGCCGGACAGCGTGGCAAGTTTGCCTATCCGTAAAGCCGACTCCTACACTTCGAGCGCGAAATGGAATAGGCGCCTTAGAACCGCCGGCGAGCCTGGCGGCCTCCGTCGGGGGAGGGAGACTTATGAACGTCCTTTCATGGAAGCGAATCGCCTCGCTGGGGCTGCTGGCCGTGCTGGTGGTGGCCGCCCTGGGATGCGGCGAGGCCGGCAGCGACGAGCCGTTTCGGATCGGCGTGATGGAGTCCGTCACCGGTCCGGGCGAGACCTACGGCACCGTGGCGGTGCAGTCCAAGGAAATGGCCGTGGCCGAGATCAACGCCGCGGGCGGCATCAACGGGCGCATGCTCGAGCTGGTCGTCGAAGACTCGAAGTGCAACGCCCAGGACGCCATCACCGCCTACACCAAGCTCACCGACGTTGACGGGGTGAAGATCATCCTGGGCACCTCGTGCAGCGGGGCCATGCTGGGCGCCGCGCCCCTGGCCGAAGCGGACGGCGTCGTCATGTTCTCCGGATTGGCGACCAACCCGGACATCGCCGAGGCGGGCGACTACATCTTCCGCACCTCATTGAGCGACGCCACCGTCGGCGTCGACACGGGCAACGTGCTCTGGGCCGACGGGATTCGCCGGCTGGCGACCATCAGCGAGTCGACCGACTACGCCGAGGGCGTCCGGCGAACTACGGCTGAACACTTCCAGAGCCGGGGCGGCGAGGTCGTGGCTGAGGAGCGCTACGCCTCCGACACCACCGACTTCCGAACCCAGTTGGAGAAGCTGCTCGGCGCGAACCCGGACGCCGTGCACATCGCCGCCCAATCGGAGTTCACCGGCGGCACCATCATCAAGCAGCTCCGAGAGCTGGGCTACGACGGTCCGATCTACGCCGACGTGGTGCCGATTGGAACGACCGCGCTGGAGATCGCCGGCGAAGCCGCCACGGGTGTGAAGGCCATTACTCCCGACCTTGATCCCGCCAACGCCAAAGCGCAGGAGGTGTTGGCCAACTTCAAGGATCGCTACGACTACGTGACGCTGCCGTGGTTCCTCGGTTCGGCCTATGACAACGTCTACATTGCCGCCGAGTGCCTCAAGAAGACCGGCGACGATCAGGATGCCGACGGATTCCGCGACTGCTTGTACGAGATCACGTGGAGCGGAACCATCGGCGACAACTACAGCTTCGACGAAAAAGGCGAAGTCGTCGGCCTTTCCAATGCGGTGTTGGAGGTGCTGCCGGTGGCCGAGCGCACTGAGGAAAACGGGGGCTACAAGGTTCTGGGCGCCGCGCCGACCGGGTGAGCCCGTCTGCGACGTCGGTAGATCCGAGAGGGCGGCCCAGCTACATTGGGCCGCCCCTCGGTCGCATCTCCTGAACCAGTGGGCCACCAAATTGCCGCACCCGGAACGCCAGCGCGGCGACGCCCCAGTCCTGGTGTCCGATGAGCGTGGCGCAACTCAAAGTGGCGGCGCTGACCAGCGTGCTCCGCATTCGTGACCACCACAGCCGGGCGTTGGCGACCACGCTCACCACGGCAGTCATCGCCTACGTCATCTGGAAGATCGTCCAGTCGCCCGAACAGGCGTTGCAGTTCGCATTCAACGGACTGCCCGTGGGCGCCGTGTACGCCCTGCTGGCCCTGGGTTTCACGCTCGTCTACAGCACGGTCTGGTTCTTCGACCTCTACTACGGCGCGGCCGCCGCGCTGGGCGCCTACGGCGTCTTCTATCTGCGATCGCAGGACTTTCTAGGCGGTCGCTACGACGTCAACAACCACTTCGTCAATATCGTCTTTGCGGCCGTGGTTGCCGGGGTCGTTGCGTGGGCGCTCCACGAGAACCTGCACAGCCGCCTTCGGAGACGCGTTCATCCCAACACGCTGCGCGCCCTTGGAGCCCTGCTGTCCGGGGCGGTTGGGATCTACATGTGGCTGGTGCTTGCCAATCCAAGCCAACTGAACGCCATGCTCAGCCCCCTGATCGGCGTCATGGTCATGGCGGCGGCCGGGTGGATGCTGCATCGGGCCTGGCGGCGCCTGTCCCTCACCGCAAGCCTCGCACCGATTCTTGCGATTGCCCCGGCCGCGGCCCTGGGCGCCTATTGCGGCTTCCTGGTCGCCACCACTCCGGAATCAAGCCTCTACCTGAGCTGGGGCGTCTCCTGCGTGCTGGCGGGAGCGGTGAGCCTGGCGCTCTACCGGGGTCTCTACGTCTACATGCGCCTCAGGGCCAAGTCGCCGCTGATCATGCTCGTCGCCTCGCTCGGAATCCTGCTGGCAATCACCGCCATCATCACCATCGTGTTTCGCGCCGCGCCGCGCCCGCTGCCGGACGCCTTTGGCAGCGACGTGTGGACGGTTGCCGGAGCCAACATCAAGGCATTCAACGTCTTTGCCATCGGCGTGGCGCTCGCAGGCTTTGCCGGCCTGCTGCTGCTCCTCAAGAAGACGGCCTTCGGCACCGCCGTCCGGGCCATTGGGGACGACGAAGAAGTATCGAAGGTGGTGGGCATCAACACCACGGTCGTCATCGCCGTCGTGTTCTTCATCGGTGCGGTTTTCGCCGCCCTGGCGGGAATCCTCAGCGGCCACGACACCGCCATTCAGCCCCGCATGGGTCTCCTGCTTCTGCTGAAGGGATGGATCGCGTCGGTCATCGGCGGCATTGGGAACCTGCATGGCGCGATCATCGGCGGATTCGCCCTGGGCATGATCGAGCAGTTCGGCATCTGGGACCTGGCCG
>DAOUKN010000173.1:0-10433 GCA_034421255.1 Chloroflexota bacterium
TCGGGATCACGACCAGCATGCTGGCCCCGGAGTCCAGCAGGGCTTCGATTGGATTCACGACGTGGCTGCGACGCTCCGGCGAACGTGCTCGACGCCCTCCCGATGGGCGTCCAGGGCCGTGTCGAGCGAATCCAGGGGCCGCACGGGCGTCGCCGCCATGGCGCCGAGCACGGCGTCCACCATCTCCCCGAAGCGCAGGTCGCCGCGCAGGAATATCTCGACCGCGGCGTCATCGGCTCCGCACAGCGTGGCGGGTGCGGTGCCGCCCGCCCGCCCGGCGTCCATGGCCGCGCGCAGCAGGGGGAATCGCTCCAGGTCCGGCGTCTCGAACCGCAACTGCCGCAACTCATCCAACGCCAGGCTGGAATGGGCGGCGTTCAGCCGCTCGGGGTAGGCCAACGCGTATTGAATGGGGTGGCGCATATCCGGGGTTCCAAGCTGAGCCTTCAGCGAGCCGTCGTGGAATTCAACCATGGAGTGCACGATCGATTCTGGATGAATGATCACCTCGATGCGGTCGTAGGGAAGATCGAACAGCCAGTGGGCCTCGATGACCTCGAATCCCTTGTTCATCAAGCTGGCCGAATCGGTGGTGATCTTTGGCCCCATGACCCAGTTCGGGTGCTTGAGCGCCTCCTCGGCGGTCGCGTCGCGAATGGCGGCGGCGTCGGTCTCGCGGAACGGCCCGCCCGAGGCCGTGAGAATGAGCCGCCGCACCGAACCTGGGTCCTCGCCGACGAGGCACTGCCACAAGGCGTTGTGCTCGCTGTCGATCGGCAGTATTTGGGCGCCCGTGCTGTCGGCGAGGTCGCGGAACAGCCGCCCGCCCATCACCAGCAGCTCCTTGCTCGCCAGGGCGACCGTGTTGCCGGCTTGGAGCGCGGCCTCGGTGGGGCGAAATCCGACGCCGCCGCCGATCGTCGCCACCACCACGATGTCCACGTCGTCGCGCGCCGCGAGCTGCTCCAAACCCTCGGGGTAGGGCAAGCGCTCGCAAGTCGCCGGCCAGGCCGCCGTTGCCCCCGAGGCGTCCCGCAGGCACGCCGCCGGCACGTTGAACTCGCCGATCTGCTCGATCAGCAGATCGGCGCTCGAGTTGCAGGTGAGCCCTACCACCTCGAAGTGATCGGGGTGCGTCCGCACCACGTCGAGGGTCTGGGTGCCGATGGATCCGGTGGCGCCGAGGATCACGATTCGCTTGCGTGCCGTCGTCATCGCGTGCTCCGGATAGGTGGGGCGGGGTGCCCGCGCCTCGGGATCGCTAGCCGATAAAGTGGGCGGCGGCGAACACGGCCGGCACCACGAACAGCAGGCCGTCCACGCGATCCAACATACCACCGTGTCCCGGGATCAACTGGCCGCTGTCCTTGGCGCCGGCGTCCCGCTTGACCATCGACGCCACGAGGTCGCCGGTTTGCGCGGCGGCGGCCCACGCCAGGCCGAAGGGGACGATCTGCCACGCCTCGATAGGCAGGAACGGCAGGAACGCCGCCGTGGCGGCGATGCTGCCGGCAGTGCCGCCGGCCACGCCTTCCCAGGTCTTGCGCGGCGAGATGTGGGTCATGAAGCCGTGGCGTCCGACCGTGCGTCCGGCGACGTACGCCAGCGAGTCGTAGGCCCAGGTGACCACCAGCGCCAGCAGGGTCCAGGCGAATCCGTCGGGCGATGCGCGGAGCACCACGGCCAGCCCGAGCAGCGCCCCGGCGTAGCCGCCGGCGGCCGCCGCGAGCGCCTAGTTGGCAAAGCGGTGCGAGTCCGTCGTCGCCAGTTGGGCAATCAGCCCCGCGGCAAGCAGTGCGGCCGTAAGCGTCCCCAGCCACACTCGCTCATCCTCCGGCACCGCGGCCAGCGCCACGACCAACGCCGCCAAGGCCGGGGCGAGCGCCCGCAGATGTTGGCGCGGGCCGCGCAGCAGCAGGTGCGCCAGCTCTCGTGCGGTTAGGGCCGCCCCGACGATGACGAGCACCGCCAGCGCCGACGGGTGCCACCAGACGACCGCCACCACGGCCGGAATGAGGACGGCCCCGCTGACGACGCGCGCGCGCAGCGAACGCTATCCGGAGATCAGGTCGCTTACCACGCGCGGCTGGTCCGCCACGCGCCCGAACTTGCGTTCGCGTTGCCGGTAAGTGGCCAAGGCCTTGTCGAACTCGTCGCGGGTGAAATCGGGCCACAGCGTCGGCGTGGAATAAAGCTCGGCGTACGCCGCCTGCCAGATGAGGAAATTGCTCAAGCGCTGCTCCCCGGCCGTGCGAATCACCAGGTCGGGGTCGGGAATGTCGCTGGTATAGAGGTAGGACGCGAACAGATCTTCGCTCACATCCTCTGGGGCAATGCCGTCCCGCATGAGATTGCGCACCGCGCGCAAAATCTCCGAGCGACCGCCGTAGTTGAAGGCGATGTTGAGCGTCAGCGCCTGGTGCTTCACGGTCTGGCGGACGATGGTGCGCACGGCCACGCGGTCTGCGAGTGGTAGCGACTCGATTTCGCCAAGCACGCGAATGCGCACGTCGTTGTTGAAAATCGTGGCGCGTTCGGCGGCGAGACGCTCAGGAATCAGGGCCATCAGCACGTCCACCTCGTCGTGAGGCCGATCCCAATTCTCGGTGGAGAAGGCGAATACCGTAAGGGTGGAGATGCCGATGTCGATGCAGGCTTCGGCGATTCCGCGCACCCGCAGGGCGCCCTCGCGGTGACCCTCGGTTCGGGGCAGGGCGCGGCTGCGCGCCCAGCGCCCGTTGCCGTCCATGATGATGGCGACATGGTCGGGCGTCGTCGTGTCGGATCCCGTGACGTCCGCGCTGGCGTTCAGACCGTCATCACCTCGGTTTCCTTGCGCTCGCCGGCGGCATCCACGGCTGCAATGTTGCGGTCGGTCAGGTCCTGCAACTGTTGCGTGCCGCGGCGCACCTCATCCTCCGAGGCTTCCTTCTGGCGCGACAGGTCGCGCAGATCGTCCTGCACGTCGCGCCGAACATTGCGCACCGCCACTCGCGCCGCCTCGACCCGCGTGCGCACGATCTTCACCAGGTCGCGGCGGCGATCCTCGCTCAGCGGCGGGATCGGCAGGTGAATCACCGAGCCGTCGTTTGACGGCGTGATGCCGAGATCGGACTTCAGGATGGCGCGCTCGATGTCGGGAATGGCGGACTTGTCCCAGGGTTGAATCACCAGCAGCCGCACTTCCGGGACGGAGATCCCGGCGATTTGCTTGAGCGATGTCGGCTGGCCGTAGTAGTCCACGCTGAGGTTTTCCACCAGGGCCGGCGAGGCGCGCCCGGTGCGTGTGGCCAGCAGCTCGTGTTCGAGGTGGGCCACGGCCTGCCGCATGCGGTGGGCGGCGTCGTCCAGGAATTCGTCGATGAGCTCGCTCATGCCGCGATCACTGTACCGACGCGCTCGCCGGTGAGCACGCGCTGCAAGCTGCCCGGGTCTTCGAGCCGAAAGACGACGATGGGCAAGTCGTTGTCCATGCAGAGGCTGAATGCGGTGGCGTCCATGATCCGCAGCCCGCGGTTGAGTGCGTCGAGGTAGGTGATCTCGTCGAGCCGCGTGGCGTTGGGATTCACCTCGGGATCGTCCGTATAGGCGCCGTCGACCTTGGTGGCCTTGAGCAGCGCCTGGGCATTGATCTCCATGGCGCGCAGGGCGCCGGCGGTGTCGGTGGTGAAGAACGGATTGCCGGTGCCGGCGGCAAAGATCACAACGCGCCCCTGTTCGAGGTGGGCCATGGCCTTGCGCCGGATGTAGGGCTCCGCCACCTCGCGCATCTCGATGGCCGTTTGGACGCGGGTGGGGACGTCTACGCTTTCGAGGGCCTCCTGCAGCGCGAGGGCGTTCATCACCGTGCCGAGCATGCCGATGTAGTCGGCCGTCGAGCGGGCCATGGTCGGCATTTCGCCGCCGCGCCAAAAGTTGCCGCCGCCAATGACGATGGCGATCTCGACGTTCAGCGCGCGGGCCTCGACGATGCGATCGGCGACCGCGCGCGCTCGACCAGTCTCGATGCTGAAGCCGTCGGCGCCGGCGAGCGATTCGCCGCCGATTTTCAGGAGTACGCGCTGGTAGGTGTGGGCTCGCACCGCTGTCCCCCCCCGTTTCGGCGCTAAATCTCGTACCGGCTGAACCGCGCGATCTGAATTCGTTCGCCGACCCGGGCCTCGACGTCCTGCACGACCTCGTGCACCTTGCGCGACGTGTCGCGAAACCACGGTTGGTCGAGCAGGGCCTGCCCGTCGCCCGAGTCGTCGTCGGCGACCCGCTCCGGCGCCATAGCCGCAATGTGCATGACGAGGTCGTGCGCCAGGGCCGTGAACTCAGGCGTGCGGGCGACAAAGTCCGTCTCGCAGCGAATCTCGAGCATCGCGCCCAGCGGACGTCCCGGATGCACGTAGGCCTCGATGATGCCCTCGCCCGTTTCGCGGTCGGAGCGCTTGGCCGAAAGCTCCAGGCCGCGCTCGCGCAGCAACGCACGGGCGTCCTCGATGGAACCGCTCGAATCCTCGAGGGCCCGTTTGACGTCCATGACGCCGGCGCCGGTCTCGGCCCGAAGTGCGCGAATATCCTCGATTGAAACCTTAGGCATTGCTGGCGTCCTGCGGGGGTGTCGTCGAGGTCGGCGGCGGCGATGCGGCGCGCGGCTTGCGCCGGCCTCGGGGGGCGGGCCTGGATTGGGCCGCGGGCCGTCGTCGGCCACGGGCGGCGCGCGGCGCCGCGGCAGCCTCTGGCGCCGCCGGTTTCGCCGGGGATGGCGCCGCAGGCTCGGCGGATTCCTGGGTTCCGGCGGCGGGCGTTGCCGCCGCCGCTTCCCCGGCCGCTTCAAGCATGGCGGCTTCCATGTCGGCGGTGGATGCGCCCTGCTGCTCGGCGCGAGCCGCGGCGGCCATGGCGGCTTCGGCTTCGCGGGCGGCTCGCACCGCGCGCTCGGCTTCGCGCCGCTCATGCTCTTCGCGACCGGCCAGGATGGCGTTGGCGATTTGCTCGGCGATCGCTCGAACGGCGCGGATCGAATCGTCATTGCCGGGAATCACGTAGTCGACGACTTCGGGATCGCAGTTCGTGTCGGTCAGGGCGATGATGGGGATGTTCAGGCGCTGGGCCTCTTTGACGGCGATCGCCTCGCGCTTGGGATCGATGATGAAGAGCGCGGCGGGCAGCCGCGACAGATTGCGAATGCCGCCCATCCGCTTCTCAAGTCGGGCCGTCTCGATCGCATGCGCGTGCGCGGCCTTCTTCGACATGCGCTCGAAGTCGCCTGCTTGCTGCCGGGCCTGCAGCTCGCGCAGGCGCTGCACGCGCGTCCGCAGGGTGTCGAAGTTGGTCAACGTGCCGCCGAGCCAGCGGTGCACCACGTAGTGCGCGCCGCAGCGCTCGGCCTCCTCGCGCACCACTTCCTGCGCCTGCTGCTTGGTGCCGACGAAGATGATGTCGCCCCCGTCGGCGGACACCGATCGGGTGAACGACTGCGCGGCCATCAGGCCGCGCACGGTGTGCTGCAGGTCGACGATGTGAATGCCGCCCCGAGCCCCAAAAATAAACGGGCGCATCTTCGGGTTCCACCGTGGTGTGCGGTGCCCGAAGTGCACCCCGGCTTCCAACAGGTCCCGCATGGTCGCAACCGCCATGCCGCATCGTCCTTTCGTTTGCCCTTGGCTCATCCGCCGTCGTCGGCTCTGCTGCCAACCGCTTTCGCGGCAGGGCGCAGCAAATCAGACGGCGTGCGTATTCGCTCGCAAATCACGAGCGTGCGCCAAGCATATCGCAGGCGGCATCCGTCGCGGACTTGGAGGGGCCGGCAGCGTCAGCCGCGCCGCCGGCCGCCCGACCGCCCGCGGCGTCGTCCGCCGCCGGCCGCCACCCGCTCGGCGCGGGCGGCCAGCAGATCCACCGCCTCGGCCAGGGTGATCGAGGATGGGTCGCGGCCCTTGGGGATGCTGGCGTTCAGGGTGCCGTCGGTGACGTAGGGGCCGTAGCGACCGTCGCGCACCGTGACGGGCGCCTGTGACGTTGGATGCGCCCCCAGCTCCGCCAGCGCCGGCGCCGGCTCTCCCCGCCGGCGTGTCTGGCGCGGCGTGCGCAGCAGCTCGAGGGCTTCGGCCAAGTCTACGGACGCGAGCTTTTCGTACCGCGCATTGCCGCGCCCGGGCAGACTGCGCGACTCGCCGCCGCATCGCACGTAGGGTCCGTACGGCCCGTCCTGCACCGTCACGTCCTCGCCTGTTTCGGGGTGCGCGCCGAGCCGCTTCGGATAGGCGAGCAGCTCCAGCGCCTGGTCGAGGGTGATGGACTCGGGGTCCATGGTGGGCCATACGCTGGTGGTTTGCGGGCGCTTCCGGCTGCCGGCCCCGCGCCCCGTCGGGCCATCGCCGCGCTGCAAATATGCGCCGCGTCGACCCTGCTTGAGATAGATGGGCAGTCCCGAATCCGGATCGGCGCCGAGCGGCTGATCTCCCCGCGTCGCCTGCTCCAGCAGCTCGGTGGCGGCGGCGGCGGTCAGCTGATCGGGTTCCAGGTCTTCCGGCACCCGCGCTCGCCGTTCACCTTCCGACGATTCGATGTATGGGCCGTAACGCCCGATTCGGACCGCAACGCGCGTGCCGTTCCCTCCGGCCAGCGGAATCGTGCAGACGGCGCGCGCGTCGATGGCGTCCCAGCTCGCATCAATGCGGTGGTGCAGGCCATCGTGCAGCATGGCCTCCTTGCCGTTGGCCGACGCGCCGTTGGTCCCGAAGTAGAACGCCGACAGCCAGGGGAGCGGGTCGAGCTCGCCCGCGGCCACGCGGTCGAGACCGTCTTCCATGCGGGCGGTGAAGTCGGCGTCGGCCAGCTCGGGGAAGTGCACGTCCATCAGCTGGATCACGGCGAATGCGTGCCAGCCGGGAATTAGCGCCGAGCCCTTGCGCGCCACATATTTGTCTTGGATCGTCTCGAGGATGGTGGCGTAGGTGGACGGGCGACCGATATCCAGCCGTTCCAACTCGCGGATGAGGCTCGCCTCCGTCCAGCGGTCGGGCGGTCGAGTCGCGTGCTCGCTGGGTTCGAGGCCAACGACCGCGAGGGATTCGCCATCCGTCAGGTCCGGCAGGATCCGGTCGTCGTCACCTCCGCCGTAGATCCGCAGGAAGCCGTCGAAGACTACGATCTGTCCGTTGGCTTGGAATACCGCCGTCCCGTCGTCGCCTGCCGCGGCTTCGATCCGGACCCGCGTCCGCTCGAAGTGGGCGTCTCGCATCTGCGAGGACAGCGTGCGTTGCCAAATCAGGGTGTAGAGGCGCCGGCCGTTGGCGTCCACGTCATCGCCCAGGTCATCGGGGTGCCGAAAGCGCTCGCCGGCGGGCCGGATGGCTTCGTGGGCCTCCTGCGCGCGAGCCGCTCGCGCGCGATAGCGCCGCGGTTTTTCGGGCAGGTACTCGTCGCCGGCGCGTTTACGAACCTCCGATCGCGCGGCGGCAATCGCCTGCTGGGACAGCGTGGGCGAGTCCGTGCGCATATAGGTGATGTAGCCGCTCTCGTACAGCTGCTGGGCCACGCGCATCGTTTGGCGGGCGCTGAAGCGCAACCGGCGTGAGGCGGCTTGCTGCAGCGTCGACGTGATGAACGGGGGCGCGGGGCGGCGCGTCACCGGGCGCTTGTCCACGCTGACGACCTGAAACGCCGCGTCGGCGAGCGCTGCCGCCAGGCGGCGCGCGTCGGCCTCGTCGATCCGGCGAACCCGGCGGTTGGCTATCAGACCGCCCGTGGACGGGTCGAAGTCGTCGCCGGTCGCAACGTCCTGGCCGCCGAGACTGACCAGGCGCGCGGAAAACTCGGCGTCGCGGCGGTCGGCCGGCGCCAGCGTGGCCGTCAGACCCCAATACGCCGCGTGCACGAACGCCATGCGTTCGCGTTCCCGGTCTACGATGAGCCGCAGCGCCGGCGTCTGTACGCGACCGGCGGAGAGGCCGCTCTGCACCTTCTTCCAGAGGACGGGTGACACCAGATACCCAATCAGCCGATCCAGCACGCGACGCGCTTCCTGCGCACGCACCAGGTGCTGGTCGATGTCGCGCGTGCGCCCTAACGCCTCGTCGACGGCCGAGCGCGTGATCTCGTGGAAGACCATGCGCCGCATCGGCAACTTCGGCTTCAGGACCTCCACCAGGTGCCAGGCGATCGCCTCCCCCTCCCGATCCTCGTCCGTCGCGATCAGCAGCTCCTGGGCCGTCTTCAACTCGCTTCGCAGGTTGGCGACGACGCGCTTCCGGTCGGCGGGAACGACGTAGACCGGTCGAAAGCCTTCGTCCACGTTGACCGCCAGCGTCGCCCAGCTCTTGCCCTTGATGTTCTTGGGAACCTGGGAGGCGCTGGCCGGCAGGTCGCGCACATGCCCCACCGAAGCCACGACCTTGTACTTCGAGCCAAGGAAGCGCTGCAGCGTGGCGGCCTTGGCGCCCGACTCCACGATGACGAGATTCTTTGCCCCGCGGGCCTTGGTCGCCGTGGAGGCGGCGCGTTTGCGTGCGGCCATGGTGGTGGTTGTTGTCCTTGCCTCTTGGGTTTCCGGTTCGCTCGGCGATCCTACGAAGATGCCGGCGCGAGCGCGTCCCAGCGTACGAGGTCGTCAAGCAGGCGCATCAATTTGGCTTGCCATTCTGCATCGCGCGCGAAATCTGGCCACACGAGTCCGGCCTGGCCGCGCTTGACGCCCCAGCCGGCGGCCTTGAGCATTACCGTTGGGCTCGGCGCGAACTCCGGCGGCGCCTTGATCAGGAGCTCACGCGCGTAGGTCGTGACGGCGGAGAATCCCAACGCTTGCGCCCGCGCCTTGATCCGCAGCAGATACGCCAGATTGTCCACGGGCTCGGGCAGCGCGCCAAACCGATCGCGAATGTCCGTGATCGCCGCTTCGACCTCGTCGATCCCCCGCAGCCGTGCCAGCCGCTGGTATTCGCGCACCTTGGTGGCGTAGGAGCCCATGTAATCGTCGGGCAAGTAGGCGTCCAGCGGCAGGTCAACCACCGCGGACGGCAGCTCCGGCTCGGGCGCCACGCCCCGCAGCCGGTCCACGGCTTCCGCCAGCATGCGCGAATAGAGGTCGAATCCAACGGCGCTCATGTGGCCATGCTGCTCGGCGCCGAGCAGGTTTCCCGCCCCGCGAATCTCCAAGTCGCGCATGGCGATTCGGAATCCCGCGCCCAAATCCGAGGCCTCCAGAATCGTCTGGAGGCGCTTCTGGGCCTGCTCGGTGAGGGTGTGCCCTTTCTGATACATGAAGTAGGCATAGGCTTGGGCCGCGGCCCGGCCAACGCGGCCTCGAAGCTGATAGAGCTGCGCGAGGCCGAACTGCCACGCGTCGTTGACGATGATGGTGTTGACGTTGGGAATGTCGAGCCCGTTCTCGATGATGGCGGTGGACACCAGCACTTGGGCGTCGCCTCGGGCAAAGCGATACATCACTTCCTCGAGCTCCGCCGGCGGCATTTGCCCGTGGGCCACGAGCATCTCCACGTCCGGCAGCAATTCCTGCAGCCGGCGTTGCCAGGTGTAGATCGTCTGCACGCGGTTGTGCAGGAAGTAGACCTGACCGCCGCGCCCAAGCTCGGAGCGGACGGCGTCACGCACGATGTCGTCGTTGTAGGTGGTCACGTAGGTCTTGACGGCGAGGCGCTGCTCGGGCGGCGACTCGATCACGCTGATCTCGCGCAGGCTGGCGAGCGCCATATGCAGCGTGCGGGGGATGGGCGTTGCGGTGAGCGTGAGCACGTCCACGTTCTTGCGCAGCGCCTTGAGCCGCTCCTTGTGCGCGACGCCGAAGCGCTGCTCTTCATCGACGACGATCAATCCCAGATCGGCGAAGGTCACGTCGCTCTGCAGGAGCCGATGGGTGCCGATGACGATGTCGACGTCACCGGAGGCCAGGCCGGCCAGGACGTCCAGCTGCTCCGGGCGGCTGCGGAACCGGCTGAGCAGCTCGACCTTGACCGGAAAGTCGGCGAGGCGCGAAACGAAGGTATCGAAGTGCTGCTGCGCCAGGATCGTGGTCGGGACCAGCACCGCCACCTGCCGCCCGTCCATGGCGGCCTTGAAGGCCGCGCGCAGCGCCACCTCGGTCTTGCCATAGCCGACATCGCCGGCCACCAGGCGATCCATGGGGCGTTCGCGCTCCATATCGGTCTTGGTGTCGGCAATGGCCTGGAGCTGGTCCGGCGTCTCGATGAAGGCGAAGGCCTCCTCGAAGTCCCGCTGCGCCGTGGAGTCGGCGCCGAAGGCCTGGCCCGTGGCCAGCTCGCGCGCGGCGTAGATTTCGAGCAGCTCCCCGGCGATCGACTCAGCCGACTTCCGCGCGCGCCGCTTCGCCCGCTGCCAATCGGCGGTGTTGAGCCGGCTGAGCTTGGGCTCGGCGTCGCTCATGCCGACGAACTTCTGGACGCGGGCGACCTGGTCCACCGGCACGT